>JBOFTG010000107.1:0-3453 GCA_051651945.1 Fusobacteriaceae bacterium
ATTCCATTTGAGATTGGAGATGTTTTTTGGGAATCGATATAGCCACCATATTCTAGGTAATAAGCCTCCACATCTTTTCCACAATAGATATTGAAATCATACCTGTTACGGAAAAGATAATCTATCCCTCGATAGATTCCATTTTTTTTCAACCATGGATACATATTATGGATATGTGAAACTATTTTTACCTTTCTATCGAAAAAAAAACGGATGCTCATAAAAGCAAAAATAGACATTCTATTGTCATGAGCATGGATTATATCTATATTATCTCCTTTCACAATCTCTCTTATCAGATTGCATGTTTCAAAGATATTTTTGATATTCAACGAGTAGGCTTCAACTCCTATCTTTTCAAACATCTCTTTTGTACCTCTTCCACAAGCTACCTTCATATTGTTCATTTTATCGTATTTCATAAGTTGTAGAGCTACTTTCTCGCCTCCTCCAAACTGATCGGTAGGAAGTAGATGTAATATATTCATAATTTACAACTCCTCATATATTTTTTTCATCTCTTCTAAAATAATTTTTTTTGAAAATTTTTGCACTGTGTATTCTCCACTCCACATCTGTTTTTTATCTATAATATTTTCTATCTGACTAGCAAGCTGAGTATAATCTCCAATTCGCACAAAAAAACCATTGACACCATCTATTATAATCTCACGATGCCCTCTATTATCTGTTCCAATAACTGGTTTTCCTGATGCTATACCCTCTATTAGATTTAGCCCTAACCCCTCTCTTTTTGATGTGGAAATAACGAGGTCTGCCATACTTATAATTTCGGGGATATATTCAGAGTGTATAATATCTGTGAAGATAACATTCTCTTGAAGATTATTTTCGATACAGTATTTTTTCAAATTTTCTCTATTTGGACCTATGCCAACTATGTAGTATTTTATCTTTCGTCCTTTATCTTTTAGTATCTTTAGAGCTTTCAAGGTCTGAATCTGATTTTTATTATCATTTATCTCTCCCAAAGTAATTATTATAAAATCCTTTCTCACACCCTCTCTCACCCGATAGATAAGGTTTTCACTTTTAAATTTATCTAGATCCACACCAACTCCATTGACATGGTAACATTTTCCACCATCTTTCAAACGGAACTTTAGGGAGCTTTCGTAATCTTCACTATTAATTGTTATTATCTTATCACTCCAACAACCAGCAAGCATCTCAAGTGGATAGTACACACACCAATTTTTAAGTGGAGCACCCTTATAAAAATGAAAACCGTGAGCTGTGTAAATCACATTTTTCTGATGGATTCTTCGACCTGCAAAGCGTACTATAAAAGAGGCTATTGGTGAGTGGCAATGTATCCCTGCAAAATCATTTTCACTCAGCAATTTCTCCAGCTGTTTTAATGCCCGAAAAGAATCTATTGAAAATGGATTTCTGCTAAAACCTATATCTATAAAGGTATTATCCCTTAACCTCTCGTGAATCTCGTCTTCAAAATCTTTGCAAAAACTTGTGGCAATCCAAACCTCGTAACCCATATTTTCTAGAAGTTTTATATGCTCCACCACAAAATCAACTGTATTTAATATTGTTGTCACTATCAGAAATTTTTTCTTCATAACTACTCCTCGGTTTTTCTAATCTTTGACCATAAACTTTGTATCTTTCCTCCTGTTATGTTTTCAATTAATTTTTTAAGCTTATATGCTATATAATACCCATAGGATTGATACTCATAAACTTCAACAACTTCTCCTCCGAAATCGAGTTTAGCCTTTGAGAATCTAACTTTTTCAGGATTTTTATCTTCTAACTCCACCCATCCCCAATCCATATATTTAATTTTTTTTTCAGTAAAATAAAGGGTGTTTTCAAAAATAAGATACTTGTATCCAGCAGAAACTAAGTTTTTACTTACACCAGGGTTTTCAAATCTATTTACAAAACCAAAAAGTCCGATAGCTTTATTTTCATTATAGACATCTAAAACATATGCTAAATCAAGATCTCCATAGATTGCTTTTCTTATATGCACATTATTTTTACCTATTAAAGAATCCAACATCTTAACAGATATCATATCTATCTTTTTACTCTTTGCAAATTTGTTGTATTTTTCTACAAATTCCTCTTTCGAAACTTCATGTATCTCAACTCCTTTTTCTTGGGCTTTTTTGAGATCATGTCTTACCTCTTTATCTACCATCTCTAAAAATTTCTCTCTTGTCAGAGTTTCTAGATTGAATCTTATATTGTGCTGAATAACCTCTATATGGTTTTTGATTTTCTGCTTTTCATAAAAATTTCTGTAGGTATGAAATAGTTTCTTAGAATCTTTAGGGCTATTTTCACAAAAACTATATTGGTAAAATGTTAAAAAACCTACTTTTGTTTCTGAAGTCATAGATTTTCATCTCCTTTAATCTGCTTTATACAATGGAAAAAATGATCTGTTTTCTATTGGAGATTTTGCCATTCTTATCTCTACCAACTGATGGTATATCTTTTTGTCATGAATCTTCTTACCTATATAAAATTCTAATGGCTCTTTTTTAGTAAAAGTACTTTTAAAATGGTAGACAGAATCCTCATCCCCCATATATCCTCCTCCCAAATGAAGATATCTCTTACCGTTTTCAGATCCCCATTTTGCAACTTCAAATATAAGACGGTTGTTGATTCCTGCATCTTTATGATTAGAACTTGATCCGATTAGGTGGTAGTGCATATACTCATCTTGATGCAATATCAAAACACTCGAAACCAACTCGTCATCTATGTAAGCCGAGAATATCTTCGCCCCATCACCGAGCAGATTCATGGTATTTTGAAAAAACTCTTTAGAAAAATAGTAATACTCATCAGCACAGTTTTTCTTCATTGTCTCAATATAGAGGTTATAGAAATCCTCGATTTTATTTTCAATTTTAATAGTAATATCGTAATCAAACGATTTTTTAATTCTGTTGCGACATACTGATGCTAGATTTTCCAATATCTTCTCTTCAAAATCTACCTCTAAGCAGATTGTATGACGATTAAATACAACATCCACAATATCTTTTAAAAACTCATGATTCTTAATTATTGGATGAAAACGGATAAATTCACTTACTATTCTCTCTCTTCCACAATACTCTGAAAATTCATCTTGAAATCTTTTTTTTAGACCATCCAAACTTTCCGAATCTTTGTAATCCGAAAAAATAGGTCCTCCATACCCATAGGGTGTTGATATATCAAAATATCTACCGAGTTCTGAATCGATCTCTCTTTTTAAAAACTGGTAGGTAACTTTTCCAGCTTCACAATCTATTTTAAAAACCTCTAATTTTCCATCACCATTTAGTTCAAATATCTTTCCGTACTCTTTTTTGAAATATATATCCATATCTACTACCACCTTTTTTGATAAATTTTTTTTTCTCATAAAATTTTATACCATTAATATTTTCAGCTCCCACATTTAACTCA
>JBOFTG010000108.1:0-5762 GCA_051651945.1 Fusobacteriaceae bacterium
TACATCTAAAATCTTACCTTGCATAGGAGCTTCTATCTTAGTTCCCTCTCCAACTGCTACTGGAGCTACTGGTGCAGCCGATGTTGCTGGTGCAGAAGATGCTATTTTCCCCTCTTTTTCAGTTATAGCTTCAACTTCAACTTCATAAACTTTCTCTGCAACTTTTATCTTATATACTTTTATCATTGTCTCTCTCCTCTATCTCTTTTATTTATTAGATCTCTCTGATATTTCTAACTTTGATATATGCTCCATCGTTTTCAGATGCTGCTTCCATAGATGCCACAAGCATTGCAACTACCATTCTCTCATCTGTAACAGAGTTTGGATCGAAAGCTTTTGTTTCAACCTTAGCAGGAGCCTGAGCTGTCTGCTTTTTAGCTATATTTTTTTCAACTTTTGCTTCAGCAGGAATATATTTAAAAAGACTCAATATTCCAGCTATGATCATAAGTATGATGAAAACTATTGCCATACATATTCCTGTTACAAGTAGAGATTCCATAAGAGATATCTCTGCTCCAAATATACCGTTCATACGCTCTCCTTTTCCTAGAACACAATATTAATGTGCTGAACTTTTTTCTCCTGAACTTTAACAGGATTCTCTCTCTTATCGAAATATTCTTTTGCTATCTGTGGGAACATTGCATACATAAGTACATCTTCCTCAGTTTTTGCAAGAGTTCCAATCTCAGCCTTTATCTTATCGAATTCCGGCTCTATTTTGTCTGCTGGTCTTCCTGTGAAAACTTCAGCATCACCTATTATTTTTTTAACTATCTCCTCTTTCATAGGAGCTGGTGATTTACCATAAAGTCCAAGTACAAAATCCTTGATCTCTTTTGGAACCATCTTATATCTCTCTCCAACAAGTACATTAAATACTGCCTGAGTTCCAACCATCTGTGATAGTGGAGTTACTAGAGGTGGGAATCCAAGATCCTCTCTTACTCTAGGGATCTCTCTTAATACTTCCTCGTATTTGTGAGCAGCTTTTTGAGCTGTTAACTGTGATACAAGGTTAGAAAGCATTCCTCCAGGAAGTTGATACTCAAGTATGCTTGGCTCTGTAAATAGAGCTTGAGCGTTTAGTACTCCTGAATCTAGGTATTTCTTTCTAATAGGTTTAAAGTATTCAGCAGTCTCTTTTAAAAGATCCATCTTAAGTTGTGGATCTCTTTCTCCTCCTTCAAGGGTTCTGCAAAGAGATTCAGTAGCTGGTTGAGCTGTTCCTCCTGAGAAAGTTGAGATAGCAGTGTCTAGAATATCTATTCCTGCATCTACAGCTCTTAGGTATAACATCTCTGCTATTCCACTTGTAGCATGTGAGTGAAGCTCTAATGGAATAGATGTTACCTCTTTAATAGCTTTTATTAATTTGTATCCATATTCTGGAAGAAGTATTCCAGCCATATCTTTTATAACTATTGAGTCTGCACCCATAGCTTCTATCTCTTTTGCTAATCCAACATAATACTCAGTTGTGTGAACTGGACTGATTGTATATGAGATAGCTATCTGGCAGTGTCCACCAAATTTCTTTGTAGCCGCTGCTGCAACTCTTACATTTCTAAGGTCGTTTAGAGCGTCAAATATTCTTATGATATCTATTCCATTCTCGATAGATTTCTGTACAAATTTCTCTACAATATCGTCTCCATAGTGTCTATAACCTAAAAGGTTCTGACCTCTAAGAAGCATCTGTAGTTTAGAGTTTTTAACTCTCTTTCTTATCTCTCTAAGTCTCTCCCAAGGATCCTCATTAAGGAATCTGATACAAGCATCAAAAGTTGCTCCACCCCAAACTTCTAGTGAGTAGTAACCGGCTTGATCCATCTTCTCAAGGATAGGAAGAATCTCAGCTGTGGTAAGTCTTGTTGCAATAAGGGACTGGTGTCCATCTCTTAAAACCGTTTCAGTGATTTTTAGTCTTTCCAATTTATCCTCCCAATTTAAATATGCTGTATCCAGGATACAGCATAATTTTTACATTACTCTAACATATTATATCTGATATGTCAATTTTTTTTATTTTTTTAGCTCTTGAAATTTAGCAAGACCTTCTCTCATGATTCTCATTGATTTTCTTAAGTTTTCCTCACTTACAGCATAAGAGATTCTTACTTCGTTCATTCCAGAACCTGGAGTTGAGTAGAATCCAGAAGCTGGAGTAAGGTATGTAGTCTCTCCATCTATAGAATACTCAGTTAATAGCCAGATTACAAACTCCTCTGCATTTTCAACTGGAAGTTTAACTACTGAGTAGAAAGCTCCTTCAGGCTCTTTAGTTGTTACACCTGGCATATTTGAAAGTTCTTGGAATAGAACGTCTCTTCTCTTTTGGTACTCAAGTCTTGCATCCTCAAGGTAATCATCTGGAAGGTCATAAAGAGCTGCTGCTCCAACCATCTCAAGAGTAGGAACTGAAAGTCTTGACTGACAAAGTTTGTAAACTGCTGACATAAATGTTGCATTTTTAGAAACAACACATCCAACTCTAGCTCCACAAGCTGAGTATCTCTTAGAGATAGAATCGATTATTACAACGTTCTCCTCAAGATCTTTGAATGTTCCAAAACTTACTGCTTTTCTATCTCCGTAAGCAAACTCTCTGTAAACTTCATCAGAGATTATAAATAGATTGTTTTCTTTTGCAAGTCTAGCAATCATATCCATTTCCTCTTTAGTATGGATAACTCCTGTAGGGTTAGATGGATTTGAAAGCATTATAGCTTTTGTCTTTGGAGTGATTCTCTTAGCCATCTCTTCGTATGATGGTAGGTGGAATCCTTCCTCAGCAACTGTAGGTATAGCATTTAGCTTTATTCCTAACATGTCGAAGAATGAGTTGTAGTTTGCATAGTAAGGCTCAGCAATCATAATCTCATCTCCTTCATCACAGATAGCCATAAGAACAAATAGAAGTGCTTCTGATCCTCCGTTAACTACAAGAATCTCCTCATATTTGTAATCCATGTGCTTTCTTGAATAGTATTTCTGAATTCCAAGGATAAGCTCCTTAAGTCCAGCTGAGTGAGCATATTTAAGAACAGGCTCTTGATAGTTAGCTATAGCATCAAAAAACACTCTTGGAGTTTCGATATCTGGTTGCCCTATATTTAAGTAGTGAAGTTTGATTCCTTTTTTAAGTGTAGATTCTGCATATGGTACCAGTTTTCTAACTGGAGATGTTTTTAAAGCTTGGATTCTTTTTGATAATTCCATTTTTTTCCTCCTGATTTTTCTTTAAATTTATTTTTTAAAATCAAAATATTTTGATTATATAAAACTTTTTTCGTGCCACTTTTTGCTGTTCCAACGCCAGAGCATAAAGAGACCTCTTATCCATTCATCTGCACTATTTGCAAGCCATATCCCAATAAGAGCCATTCCCATATTGACTCCTAAAAGCCAAGATAGAGAAACTGCTATTCCAAACATGAAAATTATACCTATTATCATAGGAAATTTTACATCTCCAGCTGCATGAAGAGAGTTTATTATAACTATATTAAACGTTCTTCCAGGTTCTATTATTAGAAATAACCA
Organism: Fusobacteriaceae bacterium; assembly: GCA_051651945.1. Classification (GTDB taxonomy): domain Bacteria; phylum Fusobacteriota; class Fusobacteriia; order Fusobacteriales; family Fusobacteriaceae; genus JAGNZR01. Next base: position 3,553 of record JBOFTG010000108.1, read on the forward strand.
TAAAACTTTTTTACATATCGCAATTATCTCTTGATCTTTTGTAAAATATGAGAGAATAGGATTTTGAAAAATAAAAACTAATACTGAAACTACAATCACCGCTCCAAGAGACATTTTCAAACTTTTAATACACTGCTCATGAGCTTTTTCCAAATTCTTCTCACCTATATAACGTCCTGTAAGAATAGCTGTTCCATGCCCTAGAGCTATTGAAAACATCATCATAAAAGAAGCTATAAGATTTAGATATGTTCTTGCTGTTATCACTTGAGTTCCCATACTATTTACCATTGAAAGGATTATTACTTGAGCTATATTCCAGCTCAGATGCTCCATTCCACTCGGAACTCCTATTCTAACTATATATCCCAATATATCCCTCGGTATTACCAATAGTTTTTTTAAACTAAATTTATAATGGCAACGTTTTCCAAGAGTATATAGAATTATTATCATTCCTACCATTCGTGCTGTTACAGTCGCTATTCCCACTCCAGTAACTCCAAGAATTGGCATTCCCAACCATCCAAAAAGAAACATTCCGTTTCCTATTACATTTATAAGATTTATCACTATATTTATATATAGTGGTTCTTTTGTATATCCATGACTTCTTAAAGCAGCCGAAGCTGTTAAAGTCAAAGCTTGAAAAACTCCTAGCCCTCCAACAATTCTAAAATAATTTTTACCTACCTCTACAAGGTCAGGAGTCAATTTTATTTTTGTTAGTATAACTACACTAAAAATTGCATATATCGCTCCAAGAAAAATTCCCATACCCAAATTGAGCAGAAGTGATATACTTATTACCTCATCTATCTTCCGAATATTCTTAGCTCCCAAATATTGAGCTGTTAATATTCCTGTTCCAATAGATATAAAACTAAAGATAACATTTTGAGTATACATAACTTGACTCATGGCTCCTAAAACTCCAACTCCAGTATCTGAATATCTCGAAACCATTATTATATCTATATTTCCCACAACAGTCATAAGTAAAAGTTCTAAAAATATAGGGATTGTGAGAGCAAAAAGTCCTTTGTTTTTTAATTCCATATAAAATTCCCTATAGACGTCAAATCTATAAATTGAGATGCCATTTTTATGGCTACAATTGTAGAAACTGTAATAAATATAGGTTTTATAAATTTGCTTCCCTTAAGAATAGCAAACTGAGAACCAAACTGAGCACCTGCAAACATAAATACAGCCATCGAAAGTGCATAAAGGTAATTTACCTTTCCTAAAAGTATAAAAGTTATTACACTAGCAAGGTTACTTGAAAGATTTAAAATTTTTGAATTTCCACTTGCGTTTATAAAATCATATTTAAATATTCTTATTAAGAGAAATATTAAAAACGATCCTGTTCCCGGTCCAAAAAATCCATCATAAAATCCTAATCCTAGAGCCATCGCTATACCTTTTTTTATGTTCATATTGTCAAGGCCTGCAAAATCATCACTATTTCCCATATTTTTATTATAAAGAGTATAAATAATAGTAAATATAAGAAGCCCTAGAGCTATTGGGTAAAGGTGTTTAGAATCTATTAGAACAACTGTTTTTACCCCTATAATTGCTCCAATAAAAGAAAATGGAACAAGATACTTCATAAGAGCTAAATTTACTTTTCCAGCTTTCCAAAATTTTAGACTACTTGAAAAAGATGAAAAAGATGCAGCTACCTTATTTGTACCAAGAGCTATATGCGGTGGAATTCCTGCTGCCATATATGCTGGCAAACTTATGAGTCCTCCTCCTCCTGCTATCGAGTCAATGAATGCCGCTGTAAAACAAGCACTTCCCAACCATAAAAATGTTGTTAATGTAAATTCCATAATCTCCCCCTGAATTATTTTACATACACCTTAAGTTTTTATTATATCATATTTTTTCTAATAATTTTACCATTTTTTTCTTTTTTTTGAACAAAAAAAAGGTGTTTTATGATTATTTTCAGTACAAAAATATGATGAATTAGTATGTTTGATTAATTTCAATAATGATAAAAATACATTTTATGAATTTCCTATATCCTATCTCTATTTTCTTAGGTGTCCTATTATCAGAGCTATATCATTTCCAGTCACTCCACTTATCCTAGAAGCCTCTCCTATAGAAAAAGGTTTAACCTCTTCTAGACCTGATTTAGCTATATTTGACAAACCTCTAATTCTTGAATAATCCATGCTTGATTCTATTTT
>JBOFTG010000109.1:0-3563 GCA_051651945.1 Fusobacteriaceae bacterium
TATGGTATGATTCTGGATGGATTATAGTTGCATCCAGTGCATGAGTTCCCTCTGGAATAACAAGGAATCCTGCCATCTGCTCATAAGCTTTCGCTCCTAGACCCTTTACTTTTAAAAGTTCTTTTCTATTTTTAAAATCCCCATTCTCTTTTCTGTAATCAACCACATTTTTAGCTATATTTTTCTTGATTCCAGAAACATGTGAAAGTAGTGCCCAAGAAGCTGAATTCAAGCTTACTCCAACTCTATTTACAACTGCTTCTATCACATTATCCAAAGATTCCTCAAGTTTCTTTTGGTTCACATCATGTTGATACATTCCTATCCCTATCGATTTAGGATCTATCTTCACAAGCTCTGCCATTGGATCTTGTATTCTTCTACCTATTGAGATAGCACCTCTTACAGTTACATCTAGATCAGGAAACTCCTCTCCTGCTATTTTAGATGCTGAATATATAGAAGCTCCTGCTTCATTTACAATAAGATACTTAACTTTTTTCTCTACATTTTTCAATGTTTGAGCTACAAAAGCTTCAGTCTCTCTCGAGGCTGTTCCATTCCCGATAGCTATAATATCTACATTGTAATCTTTTATATACTCTACCATCTTTTTTTGAGCTGTCTTAAGCTGATTTTCATGGTGCATAGCTTCAACTAAAAAGAAAACATCATTTTTTTGATAGAAACCATTTCTATCTATTATTGCAACTTTACACCCCGTTCTATATCCAGGATCTAAAGCCATAACAGCCATATTTTCAAGAGGTGACTGCATAAGCAGATTTTTAAGATTTAATTTAAAAACATCTATAGAACTATTTTCAGCTTTTTCTGTAAGATTATTTCTTACCTCTCTCTCAATAGATGGAAGTATTAATCTCTTTAAACAATCCTCTATAATCTGTATAGCAAGATCATTTAAAGCATAATTTTTTTCAAAGAAATTATCTTTTAGATAGTGCACTATCTCACGCTCTTTTATCTCTGGAAAATTAACTGAAACTCCAAGTATATCCTCTTTTTCACCACGATTTGTTGCTAATATTCTATGAGATGGTATCTTCGATACTGGCTCAGAATATTCATAGTAATCAGAATACACTTTTTTCTCGTCTAACTCTTTTGCTTTTTTACTCTCTTTAGATGATAAGATTCCAAACTTCAACATCTCCTCTCTAATCTTCTCACGATATTCCGGAGTTTCCGAGATGTTTTCAGCTATTATGAGCTTTGCTCCCTCTATAGCTTCTGATATATTACCAATCTCTTCGCCTATATATTTTTCAGCTTCTTTTTCTAAATCATCTATATTTTTACACATCATTATAAAAATTGAAAGAGGCTCTAACCCCCTCTCTTTTGCTATATCTGCTTTTGTTTTTCTCTTTTTTCTATATGGAAAATAGATATCTTCAATCTCTTGTAGTTTTTCTGAAGAAGTTATCTGAAGCCTTAACTCATCTGTAAGTTTTCCTTGCTCCTCTATTAATCTTGTTACTTCATCTTTTCTTTTAGCTAGATTTCTTATGTAATTTATCTCTGTCTGAATATTCTCTATGGCAACTTCATCCAATGCACCTGTTATCTCTTTTCTGTAACGTGCAATAAATGGTATTGTAGCTCCTTCATCAAGTAATTGTACAGTTTTTATTATCTGTTCAGAAGAGATGCCAAGCTTTTTACTCACTATTTCAAAAATCTTTTCCATATTTCCCCTTTCATTTTCAAAGATTGTATTTTTTCATTCTATTATAACACACTGATAGCTTGATGTCTAAAAAAAATCTTAAAAAATTAAAAAAGAGTCCCGTATTTTACAGGCTCTTTTTCAATTTTAGAATCTATTTTTTATTTTTTTAATTTCTAGCTTTCTACCCAGTTTTTGATAGTATCTCTAGATTTTTTAACTATCTCTTCATAACTCATCTTTTCAGGGTTAATTTTCTCAAAAAATTTAAACTCTACATCTCCAGATTTTGGAAATTTTTTATTAGGTGGAAACAGTTCGTAAGCTCCTTTTATCCCAAAAGGAACAACTGGAACATCGAGCTCTTTTGCTAATATTGCAAAAGATTTTTTAAACTCCAACATCTTTCCATTTCTACTTCTCGCTCCTTCAGGGAATATAACTACACTTCCTCCTGATTTTAAAACTGAAGCTGCATCTTTAAGAGAATCTCTTACACTCTTGTTTATATCTAATATTATCAGATTTCCATTTTCTGCAAGTGATCTTCTAATAGGTGTATCAAAATGTTTAACTTTAGCGATATAGTGAGCTTTTTTAAGTAATTCACTGTCTGCTGCATTATTGAATAAAAATGCATCTGCAAAACTCTGATGATTTCCAACATATATTGCAGGTTCAACAGAAATATTTTCTCTTCCAGATATCTTCTCCCTCATATAAAGGGCAAAAATAGGTTTCATTAACATCTTTGCAACTCTTCCAACCCGATTACCTTTTAATTCAACAGATGGCACAGAGTTAAATTCACTATTCCAGTTAGTATCTTTAACCTTAATTTCAGATGCATTGTCTCTTACATATTCTGCTAAATTTACAACTGCTGGATATTCTGAAAGAATTTTTTGATTAAGTTCAACTCCAAAACTGTGTTGTAGGTATGCAAGAAGCTCTGTTATATCTAACGAATCTAATCCCAAATCTAATTCTAGATGTGCTGTAGATAAAACTTCTCTATTTTTCAAATTCGATAAGAAATTTTTTATAGATACGTACTCTTGAAATGTAGGCTCTGGAACATCACTCTTTTCAATATTTCCACCTTCAATTATATCTTTCAACATAAATCTTCTTATCTTACCTATTCTAGTTTTAGGTAGTTCCTCGCTTACAACTCTCAAATCTAATATCTTTTTATAGTTTGGAACAGAGTTGTTATATTTGTCTATAACTCCCCATTTCAAAGTTTCTATTATATTTGTAACACCTTCATCTTTCATTTTTTGAAAATTTGGAAATATAACTGCTGTTAAAAGGCTATTATATTCTGTGACTGCAACTTCTTGTACTAAATCACTCTCTCCATATATCCACATCTCTATCTCGATAGGATTTAAATTTTTTCCATTTGAAAGAACAATCATCTCTTTTTTTCTTCCAGTTACAAAAAGATTTTCCCCTCTAAGTTCTCCTAAATCTCCGGTATGAAACCACCCCTCTGAATCTATCGCCTCAGATGTTGCTTCGGGCTTATTGTAGTAACCTCTCATAAGGTTTCTTCCTCTTGAAAGTATCTCACCATCTTCTAAGAATTTAATCTCAACTCCTGGCATAAGTTTTCCAGCTGAACCTGGTACAACTCTGTTTATAGGAGTAAAAGTTATCATAGGTGCAGTCTCTGTAAGCCCATATCCCTCACAGATATCTATCCCTAAAGTCAAAAAATCTTGTGCAACTTGTGGGTTTAATTTAGAACCTCCAGACACAAAAAATCTTACCTCTCCTCCAAAACCTTCATGAACTTTCTTAAATATTATTTTGCTAAGAGATTTATTTTGAAGTTTCTCCATCATCTTAAATATTGAACTTGTTA
>JBOFTG010000110.1:0-1573 GCA_051651945.1 Fusobacteriaceae bacterium
CCCGTTCTAATTTTACCTATGTTATTATCCATTATTACAACATCAGCAGCTTCAAGAGCAGCATCACTTCCTGTTCCACCTAAAGAGATTCCAACATCTGAAAGTCTTAAAACTGGTGCATCGTTTATTCCGTCTCCTACAAATGCAATTCTACTACCACTCTCTCTTTTTATTTTCTCATACATATCCATTTTTTCATCCGGAAGTAACTCTGCAAAAATATTATCACTCTCTATCCCCAGCTCTTTTCCAACTGCAATTGCATTTGGTTTACGATCTCCAGATAACATATACGATTTTATCCCTCTGCTCTTCAAAAAAGTTATAAGCTCTTTAGATTCATCTCTTAATCTATCACCTATAAGGTATCCTCCAGCATAATTTCCTTCAACAGCAACATAGACAGCTGTTCCAAGTTCAGAAAACTCCTGTATCGAGATATTATATTTTTCCATAAGTTTTTGATTTCCAACAAGATATTTTTTTCCAGCATAATCGGCAACTATACCATAGCCATGCTCCTCTGTAAAATTATCAAAAATTAGATATTCTGTTTTACCATAATGTTTAACTATAGATTTTGCTACTGGATGAGTTGATCCACTTTCTATTGCTATAATTACATCGGTTATATCTTTTCTAACCGTATCTTTTATAACTTCAAACTCACCCTTTGTTAAAGTTCCAGTTTTATCAAAAACTACACCACCAATTCTTCCAAGAATCTCTAAGTAGTTTCCACCTTTAACTAAAATTCCTCTGCTTGATGCTCTTCCTATTCCACTAAATACTCCAAGTGGAATTGAAACAACTAAAGCACACGGACATGAGATAACTAAAAATAGCAGGGCTCTATATAACCAAATTTTAAAATCTCCTGTATAGAATCCTGGAACTAAAAAAACAAGTAATGATATTCCAACTACTCCTGGAGTATAATATCTTGAAAATTTTGTCATAAATTTTTCTATCTCAGCTTTTCTCTCTGATGCTTTTTCAACATATTGAAGTATCTTATTTACTGTAGAGTTAACATATGTTTTTTCTACTTTCACCTCTAAAATTCCTCTTAAATTTATAGCTCCCGAAAGAAGAGTATCCCCTTCCGATATATCTACTGGATTACTCTCACCTGTTAAAGCTGAAGTATTTAAAGATGATGATCCAGTTAAAACTTTACTATCCACAGGAACTTTCTCTCCAGCTCTAATAATTAAAATATCTCCAACTTTAAGAGTTTTAGGAGCTACCTCTTTAATCTCATCTCCAATTTTAAGGTTTGCTTTTTCAGGAACTATATCCATAGCCTCTTTTATCGATCTTCTTGATCTATCAACTGCATAATCTTGAAGAGTTTCTCCAACAAGATAAAAAAGCATAACAGCAACAGCTTCGGAATATTCACCTATTGCAAAAGCTCCAAAAGTTGCAATTGTCATTAGAAAATTTTCATCTAAAACCATACCACGCTTTATATTTTTAAAAGCTGTCCTTAAAACTCTATTTCCAATTATAATGTAACTTAGCAGATATGATATCAATGAGTATCTCTCATCTATAAAAAATATAGTTA
>JBOFTG010000111.1:0-5198 GCA_051651945.1 Fusobacteriaceae bacterium
TTTTCGTTCAAATAGATCTAATGAACTTATAAAATATGGTAAAGATAGATGTGGAACTTTTTCAACTTATGAAGATAGACTTAGTAAAAAATCACTTACAGTTAAATTTAATGATAAAAAAAAAGAATATTCCTTTAACGGAAACAGAGTAAATCACCAAGAGTTTTACGGAAAACTTGCTATCGTTGCATTTACACCAGAAGATATAGATATTATAACTGGAACTCCGGGAAGAAGAAGAAGTTTTTTTGATGAAGAGATATCACAAAGTAGTAATGAATATTATGCTACACTTAAAGATTTTAATAAAGTTTTGAAGATAAGAAATCAGTATTTAAAAGAGAAAGATACTGAAAATCCACTGTTTTCTCTCTATGAAGATCAATTTATTATTTTAGGAACTAAGATAATTTATTTAAGAGCTGAATATGTAAAGAGAATTAGTATAATACTAAATCTTAATTACAGAAAACTTTTTGATTCAAACAAAGAACTCGGAGTGATGTATTCTTCTGAGCTTAATTTAGAAAAAAAAGAGACACTAATAACTATCGAAGAAAAAATAAAAGACCGAATAAGTAAAAAATTTTTTCAAGAAAAAAAATATGGTCACTCTCTTGTGGGTCCGCAAAGAGATGATTTTAAATTTATTTTAGACGATAAAGAAGCAAAATCATTTGCATCTCAAGGAGAAAAAAAATCTATAATCTTCTCTTTTAAACTATCAGAATTAGATATGATATTTAAAGAAAAAAAAGAAAATCCAATATTTCTTATAGATGATATAACTTCATATTTTGATGAAAATCGTAGGGAAAATGTTTTAAACCATTTGAAAAGAAAACGTATACAGCTTTTTATAAGTTCAACAGAAAAAATAGAGGGAATTGATAGTAGAAATTTTCATGTAACAGATGGAGAGATAACATGCGAGAAATAAAAGATGTTATAAATTTAAAAGAGCTAATAGATGATGGGCTTCGAAAAAGTCGTAAATTAAAAGAGGTTTACATAAAAATCTATTGGAAAGAAATTGTTGGAGAGATTAGTAGAAAATCGTTTCCTAAAGATTTAAAAAATGGAGTACTTTTAGTGTTGTGTGAAAGTAGCACTCTGATTCATTATATGAGTCTCAATAAACTGGTTTATATAGAAAAAATAAATGAAATTATAAAAGAGGACTATGTCAAAGAGATTAGATTTCTTGCTGGTTCTTTAAACGAGAGTGAAATGAAATTATTTGGAGGAAATGATGAGTAATTATCAAGCAGAAAATATAACAGTTCTGGAAGGATTGGAAGCTGTCAGAAAAAGACCGGGAATGTATATAGGGAGTACCTCAGAAAGAGGACTACATCATCTTGTATGGGAGATAGTTGATAACTCAGTAGATGAAGCTCTAGCTGGATATTGTAATAAAATTATTATCAACCTATTGCCTGATAATATAATTGAGGTTGCAGATAATGGTAGAGGAATTCCTGTAGGAATACATCCTAAATATGGAAAATCTGCCTTAGAAGTTGTTCTTACTGTACTTCATGCTGGAGGAAAATTTGAAAACGATAACTATAAAGTTTCGGGTGGACTTCACGGAGTAGGAGCATCAGTAGTAAATGCTCTGTCAGAGTGGATAGAGGTTGAGGTAAAAAGAGAAGGGAATGTATACTATCAAAAATATCATAGAGGAAAACCAGAAGGAGATATTACAGTAATAGGAAAAGCTGATTCTACTGGAACAACTTTTAGATTTAAAGCTGACCATGAAATTTTTGAAACTCTTGTTTATAGCTACCTAACTCTTGAAACGAGATTCAAGGAACTTGCTTATCTTAACAAAGGTCTTCATATAGTATTTACAGATTCAAGAAAAGAAGAGATAAAAGTATCAGATTTAAAATTTGATGGTGGAATATTAGATTACATCAAAGAGATTGAGCACGGACAAATTCCAATTATGACAACACCTATATTCATGTCTGGAAATGTAGATAATGTTGATGTAGAGATATCTATGACATACAATGTTGGTCAAAGAGAGACAATTTACTCTTTTGTAAACAACATTAATACTCCAGAAGGTGGAACTCACGTAGCAGGATTTAGAACAGCTCTTACAAGAGCTGTAAATGATGTAGCTAAAGCTCAAGGTCTTATTAAAGATAAAGATGGAAAACTTCAAGGTAGTGATATTAGAGAGGGTCTTACAGCAATAATTTCTGTAAAAGTTGCTCAGCCACAATTTGAAGGTCAGACAAAAACAAAGTTAGGAAATTCAGAAGTGACAGGAATCACATCTAGTATCTCTTTTGCTTTCTTAAAAATGTTCTTAGAAGATAATCCAAACGAGACAAAGAAAATAGTTGAAAAAATACTAAATTCTAAGAAAGCTAGAGAAGCAGCTCAAAGAGCAAGAGAGTTAGTTCTTAGAAAATCAGCTTTAGATATAGGTTCGCTTCCTGGAAAATTGGCGGATTGTTCATCAAAAAATCCAGACGAATGTGAAGTTTATATAGTTGAGGGAGATTCAGCAGGAGGTTCAGCAAAGCAAGGTAGAGACAGAAGATTCCAAGCTATACTTCCACTAAAAGGAAAAATATTGAACGTTGAAAAAGCTGGTCTTCATAAAGCACTTGAAAACAACGAAATTAGATCTATGATAACAGCCTTTGGTACTAGCATTGGAGATAATTTTAATATAGAAAAATTAAGATATGGAAAAATTATAATAATGACAGATGCCGATGTAGATGGAGCACACATAAGAACTCTTATGTTAACATTCCTATACAGATATCTGGTTGATATTATAAATAATGGAAATATCTATATTGCACAGCCACCACTTTATAAAGTAACATCTGGAAAGACATCTCTATATGTATATTCAGATAAAGAGATGAAAGAGATTACTGGGAATATGGAAAAAGAAGGAAAAAGATATACTCTTCAAAGATATAAAGGTCTTGGAGAGATGAATCCAGAGCAATTATGGAGTACAACTATGGATCCAGATACAAGGACTTTGCTTCAAGTATCGATAGATGATGCAAGAGAAGCGGATATACTTTTTGATAAACTAATGGGAGATAAAGTTGAACCTAGAAAAGAGTTTATTGAAGAGCACGCTGAATTTGTAAAGAATTTAGATGTTTAAAAAATGTATATAAACAAAAATAAAGAGATTCTTAAATTTATAAAATAAGAGTTCTTTCGGAGGTAATAATAGATGTCAAGCATTGAAAATACATTGGATGCCGTAAGCAACAGATATATAGAAGATGAGTTAAAACAGGCCTATCTAGACTATTCTATGAGTGTAATAGTAAGCAGAGCCTTGCCAGATGTAAGAGATGGATTAAAACCAGTTCATAGAAGAGTACTTTTTGCTATGAGTGAGCTGAACAATACTTATGATAAAGCTCATAAAAAATCAGCTAGAATAGTTGGAGAAGTTCTTGGTAAATATCACCCTCATGGAGATTCTTCAGTTTATAATACTATGGTAAGAATGGCTCAAGATTTTAGTTATAGATATCCGTTAGTAGATGGCCACGGAAACTTTGGTTCTATAGACGGAGATGGAGCTGCTGCAATGAGATATACTGAGTCTAGAATGACAAAAATCTCAAACGAACTTCTTTTAGATATAGATAAAGGAACAGTAGACTTTAGAAAAAACTTTGACGATACACTGGAAGAGCCAATAGTTCTTCCGTCGAGAGTTCCACATCTACTTATAAATGGATCTACTGGAATAGCTGTAGGAATGGCTACAAATATTCCTCCACACAATCTTGGAGAGGTGTGTGATGGAATTCTTGCTCTTATAGACAATAAGGATATAGAGATACCTGAGCTTGTTCACCATATAAAAGGACCAGATTTTCCTACTGGCGGAATAATAGATGGAACAAAAGGAATCTATGATGCCTATATGACTGGTAGAGGTAGAGTAAGAGTTCGTGGAAAAGTTGAGATAGAAGAGGGAAAAAATGGTAGATCAACTATCATAATAAAAGAGGTTCCATACCAACTAAATAAAGCTTCTCTTATTGAAAAAATAGCTGAACTTTGTAAAGATAAGAGAATAACAGGTATCTCTGATCTTCGTGATGAATCGGATAGAGACGGTATAAGAGTTGTTATTGAACTTAAAAAAGGTGAAGAACCAGAACTTATTCTAAACAAACTTTATAAATATACTGATCTTCAAAATACTTTTGGAATAATTATGCTAGCTCTTACAAATAATGTTCCTAAGGTAATGAATCTAAAACAGATTTTAGAAGAGTATCTAAAGCATAGAATCGAAGTTATTGTAAGAAGAACAAAATTCGATTTAGATAAAGCTGAAAAAAGAGCTCATATACTTCAAGGATTTAAAGTAGCTTTGGACAATATAGATAGAGTAATAGAACTTATAAGAGGTGCTGGAGATTCTAACGAAGCAAAAGAAGAGCTTATTAATCGTTATGGATTCTCTGAAGTTCAAGCCAAAGGAATATTAGAACTAAAATTACAAAGATTAACAGGAATGGAGAGAGGTAAGATAGATAATGAATACAACGAGATTCAAACTCTTATAATTGACCTTAACGATATTCTTGCTAATGATACAAGAGTAAATAACATAATAAAGCAGGATCTTTTAGATGTAAAAGAAAAATATTCTGATGATAGAAGAACTCAGATTGAAAATGAGAGACTAGATATAAATATGGAAGATCTTATAAAAGACGAGGAAGTTATAATAACTGTAACAAATAAAGGCTATGTAAAACGTATGGAAGTGAGCAAATATAAAGCTCAAAAACGTGGAGGAAAAGGAGTTTCTACTCAGAATACAGTAGAAGATGATTTTGTTGAAAGAATCTATTCAGCTTCAAACCTAAATAACCTTATGATATTTACAGATAAAGGAAGAGCATTCAACCTAAAAGTATATGAGATTCCAGATTTCTCAAAACAATCAAGAGGAAAACTTATCTCCAACGTAATAAAATTAGAAGATGGAGAGCATATTCAATCAATCATAAAAGTTGCTCAATTCTCAGAGCACCGTAGCATAATATTTGCTACAAAATATGGAACAATAAAAAAGACTAGCTTAGAAGAGTTCAAACATCTTCGTAGTAACGGAATAAAAGCTATTAAACTACGTGAAGGAGATGACATTATCTATGTTGGACTAATGG
>JBOFTG010000112.1:0-6192 GCA_051651945.1 Fusobacteriaceae bacterium
ATTATCTTTAAACGTACAGATTTAGAATTTGGAAAAAATATAGTAAAGCTGGATATCGAAAATACTTTTGATCTAACAAGAGGTACAAATTTAAGAAATGAATTTGGAGCTTCAGTACATACTGTAGAACATTTCTTATCAGCACTATATATAATGGGAATTACTGATCTTATTGTAGAGTTAGATGGAAATGAACTTCCTATCGCAGATGGAAGTGCCATAAAATTTGTAGAAACTATTGAAAGAATAGGAGTTAGAGAGTTAGAGGATGAGGTAGAGCCAATTAAAATAACTGAACCTATAGCTGTTACGATAGGAGATAAGCATGTAGTGATTCTTCCTTATGATGGTTATAAACTTACTTACGGAATAAAATTTGAGCACACATTCTTAAAATCTCAATTAGCTGAATTTGAAGTGAATTTAGATACATATAAAAAAGAGATAGCAAAAGCTAGAACTTTTGGATTTGATTACGAGATTGAATATTTAAAGAAAAACAATTTAGCTTTAGGAGGAACACTCGAAAATGCTATAGTAATAAAAGCAGATGGGGTTATGAATCCAGAGGGTTTAAGGTATGAAGACGAGTTCGTTAGACACAAAATGCTAGATATAATAGGAGATTTAAAAGTTTTAAATAGACCGATAGAGGGACATATTATAGCTATAAAAGCAGGACATTTAATTAATATAGAATTAGGAAAAAAACTAAAAAAAATTATATGAGGTGGAATTTATGTTAGATACAATAGAAATAATGAAAAGAATACCACATAGATATCCTTTTTTACTTGTGGATAGAATTCTTGAGATAAATTCAGAAGAAAAAAGCATAAAAGGGATAAAAAATGTAACTATAAATGAACAATTTTTTAATGGTCATTTTCCAGGTCATCCAATAATGCCTGGAGTTCTCATAGTTGAGGGGATAGCACAATGTCTTGGAGTTTTAGTGATGGAAGGACAAGAGGGGAAAGTGCCTTATTTTGCTGCTCTTGAAAATATAAAATTCAAACACCCAGTAAGACCTGGAGATCAACTTGTATATGAAGCTAAAGTTAACAAAATGAGAGGTAATATAGTCAAAGCTAGTGGAGTAGCAAAAGTAGATGGAAAAATTGTTACAGAGGCAAGCTTCACTTTCAGTATAGCTAGCAAAGAGTAAAGGAGGATCTATCTTGATAGATATTCATGGAACTGCCATAATAGAAGACGGGGCAGTAATAGAAGAGGGAGTAAAGATAGGACCATACTGCATAGTAGGAAAAGATGTAAAAATAGGTAAAAATACGATACTACAATCTCATATAGTTGTAGAAGGTATAACCGAGATAGGGGACAACAATACAATCTATTCTTTTGTTTCAATTGGAAAAGCATCTCAAGATTTAAAGTACAGAGATGAACCAACTAAAACTATAATAGGAAATAATAATCAGATAAGAGAATTTGTAACTATTCATAGAGGAACCGACGATAGATGGGAAACTAGAATAGGAGATAATAATCTTCTGATGGCCTATGTTCACGTTGCACATGATGTTATAGTTGGAAACAACTGTATATTGGCAAATAATGTTACTTTAGCAGGTCATGTAGTTGTGGAAGATTTTGCTATAATAGGAGGGCTTACACCAGTTCATCAATTTTGTAGAGTAGGTGCTTACTCAATGACAGGAGGAGCAAGTGCTATAAACCAGGATATATGCCCGTTTATGCTCGCTGAAGGAAACAAAGCAGAGGTAAGAACACTGAATGCAACTGGTCTCAAGAGAAAAGGATTTACTCCGGAAGAGATGTCGAATATAAAGTCTGCTTATAAACTTATTTTTAGATCGAAGTTGCCTTTAAAAGATGTAATATCACAGTTGGAAAGAGACTATGCAGAAGACAAAAATATAAAAATCATACTTGATTTTATTGCTATAAGTACTAAAAATAGGGGGCTAGCTAGATAATGGAGAGAGTAGGAATTATAATAGGGAATGGAAAGTTACCCCTATACTTTATCCAAGAAGCTAAAGAAAAAAATATAGAGATATACCCTATAGGACTTTTTGAAAGTGTAGAAGAAGATATAAAAAAACATGATAACTATATTAGTTTTAATATTGGAGAGGTAGGTAGTATAGTTAAATACCTTTTTTCAAAAGATATAGAAAAAATAGTTTTATTAGGAAAAGTTGAAAAAGAGCTACTTTTTAAAGAGATGAAATTAGATAAATTTGGAGAGGAACTTCTAAAAAAACTGCCAGACAGGAAAGATGAGACTCTCCTTTTTGGGGTTATACTATTTTTAAAATTAAATGGAATAAAAGTTCTTCCACAAAATTATCTTTTGAAAAATATGATGTTTGAAAAAAAGATATATACATCAATATCTCCTTCTGAAGAGGATTTAAAAACTATAAAAATAGGTAGAGAAGCAGCAAAAGCATTAAGTAAAGTTGATGCAGGGCAATCAGTGATATGTAAAAATGAATCTGTAATTGCTTTAGAGGGGATAGAGGGAACTGACAAGATGATTCAAAGAGGTGGACTTTTGGCTGGAAGAGAATCTATACTCATTAAGATGGCAAGACCTCAGCAAGATATGAGAGTGGATATACCTGCAATAGGAATAGAAACTTTAAAAATTCTTGTAGATATAGGTGCAAAAGGAATGGTAGCAGAGGCTGGGAAAATGCTTTTCCTAAATAGGGATGAGTGTATAGAATTGGCAGAAAAAAACGATATATTTATAGTAGGTGTATAATTATGGAAAATAAATTTTTTATCTCTACAGGAGAGGTATCAGGTGATCTTCACCTTTCATATATAGTAAAAAGCATCTCAAAACTAAATAACAGATGCAAATTTTATGGAGTGGCTGGAAAACATAGTAGAGAAGCTGGAGTAAATATTATACAGAATATAGATGAGTTAGCTATAATGGGCTTTGTCGAAGTAATTAAAAAATATAGTTTTTTAAAAAGAAAAGCTAGAGAATATGTGGATTTTATAAAAAAAGAGCATATAGATAAGGTAATACTTGTAGATTACGGAGGATTTAATCTTAAGTTTATGGAACTCTTAAAAAAAGAAGCTCCGAAAGTTAAAATATATTATTATATACCACCTAAACTTTGGGTTTGGGGAGAAAAAAGAATAGAAAAACTGAAGCTAGCGGATCATATAATAGTTATATTTCCATGGGAAGTTGAGTTTTATAAAAAGCATGGTGTAGATGTTGTGTATTACGGGAATCCATTTTATGAAAAATACAGTTATCAACAGAAAATTGGAGAATCAATTTTGTTGCTTCCAGGAAGTAGAAAACAGGAGATAGAATCGATTTTCCCTATTATGGAAAAATATATCGAGATAAGACCTGATAAAACTTTTATATTGAAACTTTCTAATAAAGATCATCTGAAATGGATAGAATCGGATTTGAAAAAATATAAAAATTTAAGAGTTGAAGTTGAGGGTTCTCTTAAAAATTGTGTTAAAAAATCTGAAGTTGCAATAGCTACCTCGGGAACTGTAACTTTAGAATTAGCTCTTATGGGAATTCCTACCGTCGTAGTATATAAAACATCTTTTATAAATGAGATTATAGCTAGATTTTTTATAAAATTTACATATGTATCGCTTCCAAATCTTGTTTTAGGAAGAGAGATATTTCCAGAGTTACTTCAGAAAAAGTGTAATGCTTTAGAGATAGACAGAGCAGTCAATAAAATTTTAAATGACAAAGAGAAAGTAGATACTGAGATTCAGAAGGTTAGAGTGGCTCTTTCCGGAGAGAATATTTTAGAAAAATATGGAGAGTTCATATTGAGAGGAAATGATAATGAAAAAATATAAACTATTTAAGAATAGATCTTTAAATAGCTTTTTGCATTATAGTTTCAGATACAAGTGGTCGATGATAGGGGTTGTGATTTTATCAACATTGACATCTGTAGCTGGAGCTTTACCTGCATGGTTAAGTAAATATTTGATAGATGATGTTTTTATACAGAAAAATGAGAAAAAAATGATTATGGTAATAAGTGCTATATTGATAACAACAATAGTAAAAGTTGTATCTAATTATTATGCACAGATATCTTCAAGTTATGTTACTGAAACCATAAGAAGAGAGATAAGATTAGATATTTTTAAACAACTTCAAAATCTTCCGTTAGCTTATTATAAGAAAAATAAGTTGGGAGACATAATGACTAGATTAACAGGAGATTCAGCATCACTAGGTCAGATTGGATTTATGCTTTTTGACATGCTAAAAGAGGCAATAGCTGTAGCAGCACTTATTTTTAGAATGTTTCAAGTTGATGTGAAATTATCTTTGATATCTATTATCATTTTGCCACTTATAGGTGGAATGGTTAAAAAATATACAAAAAAAATAAGAAAAGCTGGAAGAGTTAGACAAGATAGTGCTGGTGAAGTTGGAGCTTTTATTCAAGAAGCACTTTCAGGAATTCAAGTTATAAAAGCTTTTAATAGAACTGATATGATAATGAAAAAATATGATAAGATAAGTTATGAAGAGTTTGAAAAATCATATAAAAGTAGAAAAATTAAAGCTAAAGTATCTCCTATAAATGAATTATTAGCAACATTTATGATAGCTCTTGTAGCTCTTTACGGTGGATATCAGATTATAAAAGGTCAGATGACTGCTGGAGATTTGGTATCTTTTGTAACAGCCGTAGGTCTTATGCAGCAACCGCTTAAAAGACTTATTGATAAGAATAACAGCATACAAGAAGCACTTCCTTCTGCTGATAGAGTTATAGAGATAATGGATGTTCCTATGGAAGTGGATTATCATAGTGATAGAGCTGAAATATTTGAGAATGTTCATGAGATTAATATTAAAAATCTTAACTTTAAATATGAAGATTCAGAACGAGAAATTTTAAAAAATTTAAATCTCCAAATAAATAGAGGAGAGGTAGTAGCTTTAGTAGGTAAAAGTGGAAGTGGAAAAACGACTCTTGTAAATATGATTCCAAGATTTTATGAGGCTACCTCTGGTTCAATAAAAATCAATGGAACAGATATAAAAAATTATTCTTTAAAAGAGTATAGAAATCATATAGGTATAGTTCCCCAAGAAACATTTCTTTTTAGTGGGACAATAAGAGAAAATCTTAAATTTGGAAAAGAACAGATATCTGATGATGAAGTAGAAAGAGCTTCTAAAATGGCGAATGCATATGATTTTATAAAAGATCTTCCTCAAGGATTTGAAACTGAAGTTGGAGAGAGAGGAGTTTTACTTTCTGGAGGTCAAAAACAGAGAATAGCGATAGCTCGTGCTCTTATTCAAAATCCTGAAATAATGATATTGGATGAAGCTACATCAGCACTGGATACCGAGTCTGAAAGATTGGTTCAGAAGGCTTTAGATAACCTTATGGAAAATAGAACCACTTTTGTTATAGCTCACAGATTATCAACAATAATAAATGCTGATAAGATTGTAGTTATGGAAAACGGTGAAATTGTAGAGATTGGTACACATTCACAACTTTTAGAGAAAAAAGGAGTTTATAAAAAACTCTATGATATACAATTTGGAGATAAACCAGAAGAAAAAATTGTTTTGGCATAAAAAAATGGAGGAAAAATGAGAAATAATGAGAGAGATGTAGATGCTTTAAGAGAGATAAAGGTTACAAAAGATTTTAACATTCATGCTGAGGGATCTGTACTGATAGAAGTAGGTCATACGAAAGTTATATGTACTGCAACTGTAGTTGAAAAAGTACCTATGTTCCTTAGAAATAAGGGTAAAGGATGGCTTACAGCTGAGTATAGCATGCTACCTCGTGCTACTGGAGAGAGAACTCAAAGAGAAGCTGCCAAAGGAAAATTAGGTGGAAGAACTATGGAGATTCAAAGACTGATAGGAAGAGCTTTAAGAGCTGCAATAGATTTAGAAAAATTAGGAGAGAGAACAATCACAATCGACTGTGATGTTATCCAAGCTGATGGAGGAACAAGAACAACATCTATAACAGGTGGTTATATAGCTCTTGCCCTAGCAGTTAAAAAATTGATGGAAAAGGGATTGCTAAAAGATAACCCTCTTATCTCTAATGTAGCTGCAATAAGTGTTGGTATAGTTAATGAGACACCTTTACTTGATTTAGATTACTCAGAGGATTCTGAGGCTGCTGTGGATATGAATGT
>JBOFTG010000113.1:0-1505 GCA_051651945.1 Fusobacteriaceae bacterium
AAAATTATAATGCTGACAAAATTATCTTCAACACTCTCATTTTTCTTGATAACAGCAGTTGTTGTAGAGTTTGCAGATCTTATTCCAAAAAGAATAGGTCTTCTCTATCCAGAGCAGATAGCAGTTGTTGTAGTAAGTCCTATGAGATTTATGCTCTACATATTTAAACCAATAGTTATGTTTTTCAATGGTTTAGCAAATTTAATATTTAGAGTTTTTAATCTTCCAGAAGCTAGAGAAGAACTTATAACTCATGAAGAGATATTTGCAGTTGTGGATGCAGGAGCAGTAGCTGGAGTTCTTCATAAAAAAGAGCACCATCTTATTGAAAATGTTTTTGAGTTAGATTCTCGTTGGGTAAGTTCAGCTATGACAACAAGAGATGAGATTGTGTATTTTTCATTAAAAGAGACAGAGGAGAGTTTGAAAGATAAGATAGCTGAAGCTCCACACTCTAAATATCTTGTGTGTAGAGATGAGTTCGATAGTATCTATGGTTATCTAGATTCTAAAGATATACTTCCAAGACTTTTAAAAGGTGAGAAGAGTGGACTTGGAAATATTGAAGATATAACAAATAAGAAGATACTTATAGTTCCAAATACTCTTACACTCTCAGATGTTTTGGATCGTTTCAATGAAACTCATGAGGATTTTGCTGTTGTTTTAAATGAGTATGGTCATGTGGTAGGGCTCATTACACTAAAAGATATAATTTCAACTCTTATGGGAGATGTTGTTCATCCGTTCCAAGATGAGTATATAATAAAACGTTCAGACGATTCATGGTTGATTGATGGATTGACACCTATTGAAGATGTTAAAAAAGTTTTAGATATAGATTATTTTCCTGAAGAGGATTCATATGAAACGATTGCTGGATTTATGATGTACTCATTGAAATCTATTCCTAAAAGAGCAGCAAGTTTGGAGTATGAAGATTATACTTTTGAGGTTGTAGATGTTGATAACTATAAAGTTGATCAACTTCTTGTAACCAAGGGAAGTAAGAAGATAGAGGGACAAGAGAATTAGAGAATAGAAAACAGAGGCTCTCACTATAATTATAGGAGAGCCTTCTTTTTACCTAAATAAGAGCTAATTTAGCTTTATCCATCTTCTTTTTAAGATCTGCAAGTCTTTTTTTTGCAAAATCTTCCTGTTTTTTAAAGTTCATCTCAACCTCAGAACTTCCATATTCTGCACGATATTTTTTATGACTATCAAGAATCTCTTGATGAGTTTTTTTATAGTTATTGTAATCTCTCTCAGCATTATTAAATACCTGTTGTTTAGTCAGTTTAGCTTTCATAATTTTTTCCTCCTACGTTCAAAATTTCTAACTGTTACAGTAAATTATAATACAATGTAGAAATATTGTCAAACTAAGAAAAAATTAGATTATCGCCAAGAGATCTCTGCTGATTTTCTGGGTACTGTTCGTTTGTAACTTACAGCTGGATAACCAACCACTAAACAAGATACTATCTTTCTATCTTCGGGAA
>JBOFTG010000114.1:0-4967 GCA_051651945.1 Fusobacteriaceae bacterium
GAATCAGAATCGAACTTCTATCTAATCTAAAAGAATATATTACTCCAGCTATGAGTTATGAAGATATCTTAGATGTTGTAAGAAATATGAGATCTGATTATGAAGATAGAGTTGATGATTATATTATAAAAAATGCTGAGTTAGGTAAAGAGAGAAGAGAGATTAAAAGAGAGATTAGAGAGATTACAAAATCAATAAAAACTGAGATAGTGAACGACTAATGGCAATAGAAGCATTAGAAAAAGTTATAGATGCTTTTGGAAGGCTTCCAGGAATAGGTAGAAAAAGTGCAACTCGTCTCGCTTTTCATATTCTTAACAGTAGTTTAGAAGAGGTTGAAAGCTTCTCTCAATCTCTTTTAGATGCAAAGAAGCTTATAAAAACATGTACTGTTTGTGGAGATCTAAGTGAGAAAGAAAAATGCCCTATCTGCTCTGATGAGTTTAGAGATAAATCTATTATCTGTGTAGTTGAAGATTCAAGAGATGTTATCTCTTTTGAGAAAACAGGAAAGTTTCGTGGTAAATACCATGTTTTAGGAGGTAAATTGGCTCCTCTTAAAGGTATGACACCAGACAGATTAAATCTTGAATCACTTTTAAAAAGAGTAGCACAAGATGAGATAGATGAAATCATAATAGCTCTAAACCCAGATTTAGAAGGTGAGACTACAACTTTATATCTTACAAGACTTTTAAAACCTTTCCATATCAAAATTACAAAGATTGCAAGTGGAATTCCTATGGGTGGAAATATTGAGTACGCAGATTCTGCAACTATATCTAGGGCTCTCGAAGGAAGACAGGAGATAGAGTAATGAATTATCCCGCTCTTATTGTAAACCTTAAAAAACTTAGAGAAAATTGTGAAAACATAGTTTCTCTCTGTCGAGAAAAAAATATCTCAGTAACAGGTATTACTAAATCAGTTTTTAACGATCTTGCAATTTCTGAAACTATGCTCAATGCTGGTTGTGTTGGAATTGGCGAATCAAGAATCAGTAATCTGAAAAAGATAGTTTCTCTACCTTGTGAAAAGTTGCTCACAAGAGTTCCTCTTCTTTCTGAGATAGAGGATGTTATTAAATTTTCTGATATATCACTTAATTCTGAATTCCAAACTATAAAAGCTTTAAACTCCTGTGCAAAAAAAGAGGGAAAAAGACATAAAATTTTCCTTCTTTTAGAGACAGGAGATTTTCGTGATGGTGAAATTTTAGAGAATATCTACTCTGTAACTGATGAAATTTTGAAATTGAAAAACATCGAGTTTTTAGGAATCGCTTCTAATATGGGATGTCTTTCTGACAGTTTCCCAACATTAGATATTTTCAACCAATTAT
The DNA here is from genome assembly GCA_051651945.1 of Fusobacteriaceae bacterium. Taxonomy (GTDB): domain Bacteria; phylum Fusobacteriota; class Fusobacteriia; order Fusobacteriales; family Fusobacteriaceae; genus JAGNZR01. The sequence goes on from JBOFTG010000114.1 coordinate 1,343, forward strand.
TAGAAATAAGAGATATATTAGAAAAAAAAAGTAATTTAAAACTTTGGGTTTCCGCTGGAAATTCAAGTTTCTTAAATCTTCTTCCTCTCATTGAAAAGCAGAAAAGAGTAACTCTTAGAATTGGTGAGGGGCTTCTTTTAGGTCGTGATACAGTTCAAAAAAAGACAATTTCTGGTTCTTTTGACGATGTCTTTCTCTTGGAATCTGAAATTATCGAACTCAAAATAAAAAGAGAGCGGGTGAGAGGTGTTCTTGCTATTGGATATGTGGAAATCAATCTTCCAGGTCTTCAACCGTTAGACAGTAATATTATCTTGGTTGGTGCTACATCAGACCACACCATTATTGAATTTAAAAACAATATTACCGATTACAAACTAGGAGATAGAATTCTTTTTAAAGTTGATTATTGGACGCTTTTAAAGATATTCTCACTTCCAGATGTTAATAAAATATACATACAATAAATTTTGGAGTTGATTAATTTGAAAAAATTTTTAATTGCCATATCTCTTATGGCATTTTTTATTTCTTGTGGAAAAAAAGAAAATTCACAAATGGTTAAAACAGTCTATCTTTTCGAAGGTGGAGAGCTTGTAAAAGATGGAGAAATTAAAGTTGAAGCTCCAAAAATTGAAGAGATTAAAGAAATTGCAGATACCAAAGTTCCAGCGATAACTGAAGAGGTTTCTGAAAAGATTGAACCTGTTGCAATTCAGGAGGTAGCTACTAATAGCGATTATCTCTATACAAATGTTCCTAACATAAAAGTTTTGAGTTCTACCCTAAATGGAAGTAAAGTTGATTATCTTAGAAAAGGTACTAGGGTAACGGTTCTTGAAGAGGTTCAAAATGAGAAAGCTGAAACGTATGCAAAAGTTAGATATGAGAAAGATCGTAAGATAAAAGAGGGATGGATAACTAAAAAAGTTTTAGTCGGTAGTATCAATGATTTTCTGCCTGAAAAGTGGGGGAAACTTAATTTCGACGCTTTTTCAAAAAAAGAATATCCCAACAACCCTAAAGTTAAAGTTAAAGGAATCTATGTTTCAGCAACAACTGTCTCTACACCGAAAGCTTTAGACAGACTTATTGAACTTGCTAATACAAGTGAGATAAATGCATTTGTTATAGATGTTAAAAATGATGATGGTCATCTTCTATGGAGTATGCCAGAAGTTGTATCTAAATATAATCTAGATTCTGATAAACGTAGAACTATCCGAGATATTGATGCACTTATGGCAAAACTTAAAAAGAATAATATCTATGCAATTGCTAGAATAGTATCTTTTAAAGATCCAACTTATGCTAAAGCTAAACCAGAGAGAACTATCTTAGATAGACGTACTGGAAAACCTTTTTCGAATGCCGACGGGCTTATCTGGGTTTCTGCTCACGATAGAGAGCTTTGGAAATATAATATAGATGTTTCTAAAGAAGCTGCACGTGTAGGTTTTAACGAGATTCAATTTGATTATGTGAGATTTCCAGCTTCCAATGGTGGAAAGTTAGATCCACATCTAAACTATAGAAATCCTAAAAATGAAAGCAAACCTGCTGCTATTCAAAACTTCCTAACTGAAGCTCATAAAGAGCTCTCTCCTTTAGGTGTTTATACTGCTGCTGATGTTTATGGACAAGTTGGCTCATCACCTGATGACATGGCTTTAGGACAACATTGGGAAGCTGTCTCTAATGTTGTAGATTATATCTGTCCTATGGTTTATCCAAGTCACTATGGTCCTGGTGTTTATGGTGCTGCTATTCCTGATGCTGAACCATACAAAACTGTTTATGGTTCTTCAAGAGACTCTCTAAACAGAAGTTTTAATATTGATACTCCAGCTACTATAAGAACATGGATTCAAGATTTCTCTGCTCCATGGGTAAAAGGTCATATTAAATATGGAAAAAAAGAGGTGAAAGAGCAGATAAAAGCTCTGAACGCTCTTGGTCTAGAGGAGTATATTCTTTGGAACGCTGCAAATAGATACTCATTTGAGAAAAAAAATACCCTTTAACGGGGTATTTTTTTATTTAAAAATTCTATCATCTCACTATCTTTGGCACCATTTGCAATATCAATTGCAGCTCTTCCATATGATTTATATTTTGGGTCTACACCTTTTTGGATGAGTTTATCAATTATTAAAAACTCTCTATTAGCAACAGCTTTCATCAGTATCTCTCCAAATATAGTTTCTCTCTCGTTATTTTTTGAGTTAAGATCATAATTGTACTCTAAAAGAACTTCTAATTTTTCCCTATCCGTCACATAATATATAGGAAAATTTCCATCCCTATCTCTAGTTTTTGGATCTGCACCTTTTTTTAAAATCTCCTTTAAAACATCTAAACTTCCCACTGAAGATGCCCAAAATATTGGCTTCCATCCGTAATTGTCTTCACTTTCCAAAGACACTCCTTTGGATATCAGATATTTCACAAAAGAATCTGGTCTATTTTTTATATAAAAGATTATTAACGGTTCTCCCGATCTGTTTTTTATATCTAAATTAGCTCCACTCTCTACCAATATTTGAAGTGCTCGAAAACTTCTTACTTTAAAAAATCCATCATCTAACCGTATCTCTTTTTGAACAAGAAGTTGAATAGATTTTGAAGAATCATATTTAAGTGCCATATCCAAAAGAGAGATACCATTGCTATCCTTGTAATCAGGTGAAAAACCAGAATTAAAAAAGGAGGTTAGAGATTGGGTATCATCCGCCAGTATCGCCTCGTAAACTAATTTTTCAGGGATCTCCCTCTTGGGTGCATTCATGCATCCAGTAAAAAATATAGTCAAAAGCAAAACTAGTAGCGTATAAAATCTTCCCATCTCTAACTCTCCTATTTTATTGTTTTTTATTTATTATTTTTTGTTGTTTTCAGCTTTTTTTCTCTCATTCTCATTCAGATATTTCTTTCTGATTCTGATATTTTTTGGAGTGATCTCTACTAGCTCATCATCACCAATGTACTCTATAGCTTGCTCAAGAGTCATTCTTCTTGGAGTTGCAAGTCTTACAGCATCATCAGATCCAGAAGCTCTCATGTTAGTAAGTTTCTTAGTTTTACAAACATTTACAACTAGGTCGTTCTCTCTGTTGTGCTCTCCGATAACCATTCCAGCATAAACTTCTACACCTGGATCATGGAACATTGTTCCTCTGTCTTGTAATCCACTTAGTGCATAAGCTATAGTCTTTCCAGTTTCAAGAGAGATAAGAGCTCCTTTGTTTCTTGTAGGGATCTCTCCTCTGTGTGGTGCATACTCACAGAATGAGTGGTTAAGGATTCCTGTTCCTTTTGTATCTGTTAGGAACTCTCCTCTATATCCGATAAGTCCTCTTGCAGGAACTTTAAACTCAAGTCTTGTGTATCCATCTGTTCCAGGAGTCATAGTTACAAGCTCTCCCTTTCTGATTCCCATCTTTTCTATAACTATTCCAGTGAAGTTGTCATCAACGTCTACTACAGCTAGCTCAACTGGCTCGTTTAGCTCTCCGTTAATTTCTTGGAATATAACTCTAGGTCTTGAAACTTGAATCTCATACCCTTCTCTTCTCATGTTCTCTAGAAGTATAGAAAGTTGAAGTTCTCCTCTTCCTTTAACGAT
>JBOFTG010000115.1:0-2240 GCA_051651945.1 Fusobacteriaceae bacterium
TGCAATTTTCGGAATTAGTGCTGGAGCTGGAGTTTTCACAGCTCAACTTTGGGGAAAAAAAGATGAGGTAAATATAAGAAAAACTTTGGGTCTTGGTCTTGGTATAGGTGGTATTGTGGCACTTGTATTTACACTAACAGCTCTTTTTATTCCAGAAGGAATAATATCTATTTTTAATAAAGAGAAGAGTGTTATAGAAAACGGAAGTAGCTATCTCATAATAGCAGCTTTTAGTTATATATTTACCATGGTTTCATTTACATATGCATCAGTTTTAAGAAGTATAGGTAATGCAAGTCTTTCGATGTGGTCAAGTTTTGGAGCACTTCTTATAAATGGATTTTTAAATTATGCTCTTATCTTTGGAAATTTTGGTTTCCAGCCTATGGGTGTCAAGGGTGCAGCAATAGCGACTCTTATAGCTAGAGCTGTAGAGGCTTTACTTATAGTTGTGATAGCTACATGTAAAGAGAAAGTTCTAAGAGGAAAAATTAGTGATTTTATGGGAGCTGAAAAATCTCTTAAAGATGGAGTATTTAAAACGGCTATGCCTATAATAATAACTGATATCTGTTGGGGGCTTGGAAATGTTGCTTATGCAGTTGTGTATGGAAGAATAGGTACGGGTGCTACTGCTGCTATGCAGATATGCACTACAGTTCTTAACTTTTTCTTTATAGTTGTTCTAGGTCTTGCATGTTCAGCTGTTGTAATAGTTGGAAACGAGATTGGAGCAGGAAGAGAAGAGGAAGGTCAAAAAGCAGCAGAGAAAATATCTGCACTGACTCTCTTAATCGGAGCTTTTCTTGCTGTTATTTTAAGTATAAGTGCTCCACATATTTTAAAACTATTTACTGTTTCCGAGGCTGTAAAAAATTCATCTATTAATATACTTTACGTATACTCTCTTCTTATGATTCCAAGAGTATATACAATTATTCTTATTGTTGGAATATTGAGAGGTGGAGGAGACAATAGATACGGTTCAATTATTCAAGGTATAACACTTTGGGGAATCGGTATACCTCTTGCATTTATAGGTGCTTTTTATTTTAAACTTCCAATCTATTATGTTATATCACTAACGGCTATAGAGGAATTTATAAAATGTTTCCTTTTAACAAAGAGATACCGTTCTGGAAAATGGATAAATAATATGGTTGAAAATCTGGAATCATCTTCGGAAAAAGTTGAAATCTCTTTAAATTAAAATTACTCTTGAATAAAACGGGATGTTAAGGCATACTTTGTTAAGCATCTCGTAACAAAGGAGAAGATAAATTTGAAAAAAGAGATAAAATATTCTAAAGATTATGCTGAGCGTTGTATGAATGAGATTATAAAAAAAGTAAGATCTGAAGATTATAGTGAAGCGATTCAAGATTCAAAGATGATGTTTCAGATGTTGGTAAAAGATCTTTTAGAAAAATCTGGCTTAAAATATATAGATGGAGATCTGAAAAAATCTTTTGATAATTTGAAAGTGGAGATGAGTCTCTCGCCTACAGATAATGGTAACAAAGATTTGAAAAAAATTATAGATGGTATTACCACGATTATCTATTCAATAGATGAGATTGATGGAGAAAATTCTACTAAAATTGAAGCAAAACTTTATCTCAGTTTAAGTGTCATTATATCTGAATTTATCTTAGATAGATATTCTGAAAATGAAAAAAATAGAGTTTGGAGCTGATAATATGATCAGATTAAGAGAGCTTTTACAAAATTTTTCTATGGTTTTTTTTCTGGGTGGAATAACATTTTTAGTAGCACATAATTGGAACAGCATGAGTAATATAGAGAGATTAGCTATTCCATCTTCTCTGATAGTTGGTGGCATATATGGCTGGTTTTTCTGGCAAAAAAAAGAGAGATATAGAAAATTATCTCTCTTTTTTGCATCATTTTTAGTAGGTGTGCTTTTAAAACTTCACGGTGAGATATATCAAACCAGTATAAAACCATATGAACTTCTTTTGATTTGGGGGTTACTTATTTTGATAGCATCCTATCTAGAAAAATCATACGTTATATGGAGTTTAAATATTATAGTAATAGTTTCAGGTTTAGCATTGTTTATAGAAACCTATCTAGGTGATCTATATGCAATATATCTATCAGGAATTTTAATTTATTTGATATTTTTCCTATATTGCTATGGGATAAAAAAAATGAGATTTCCCATAAAAAATTGGTTTTTTTATCTACTTTCAACTGCTGCTACTTTATTGATAAGT
>JBOFTG010000116.1:0-5726 GCA_051651945.1 Fusobacteriaceae bacterium
CTATCTTTTCATAAAAAAAGTGAATAAAACATATTTCTTATTTTTTTTTTATAGAATATAATTGAACATATATTCTAATAGTTGATATATGTAGAATATATTTGAATTTCAGTTATATTTCTTAAACATCTGGAGGAAAAAATTGAGTATTAAAGTTAACAGAAAAGAATATGCTTTTTCTGAGAGTACACTTGTTTTAGATTTTTTAAAAAATCTAGATATATCTATTCCAACTTTTTGCCATGATCCAAGAGTCGCTCATAATGGGAACGATTGTGGAATATGTGTTGTAGATATCAACGGTACGCTTAAAAAAGCTTGTAAAACAGTTATCAAAGATAACATGATAATTAAAACTCACAGCGAAGCTGTTATTTTAGAGAGAAAAAATATTTTAGAAAGCATCATAAGCAACCATGCTCTTGATTGCCTTGGATGTGAAAAATCTGGTGAGTGTAAACTTCAAGATTACTGTTACGAGTATGAGGTTCACCAAAATACAAACAGTTGCAAAGAGGATATCGCACTTGATTCTTCAAATCCTTTCTTCACAATAGATGGAAACAAATGTATAGCTTGTGGAAAATGTGTGACTGTATGTAAGGAACTTCAAGGAAGCGATATTTTAGAGCTTACTGAAAAAAATGGAAAAGAATATGTTCATGCCAAAGATTCTGAAAAGGTAAACAACACGAAGTGTCTTTCATGTGGAAATTGTGTGAGTGTGTGTCCAGTAGGAGCACTACTTCCAAAAGGAAAAGGAAAAGAAAACTTTAGAGTTTGGGAAACTGAAAGTGTAAGAACTACATGTTCATACTGTGGTGTAGGTTGTCAGATTGATTTCCTAACTAAAGATAACAAGATAGTAGATGCAAAACCAGCAAATATAGCTCCAAATGATGGACTACTTTGTGTAAAAGGAAAATTCGGATTTAGTTTTGTTCACCATCCTGACCGTTTGAAAACTCCATATCTTAGAAAAGATGGAAAACTTCAGCCGTCAACTTGGGAAGAGACTTACGGGTTCCTAAAAAACAAGATGACAGAGATTAAAACTAACCATGGAGCTGATGCTTTTGGTGGTCTAACTTCTGCAAGATGTACACACGAGGATACTTTGATCTTCCAAAAACTTTTCCGTGCAGTTATCGGAACAAACAATGTAGATCACTGTGCCCGTCTCTGACATAGTTCAACAGTTGCCGGGTTAGCAACTACATTAGGAAGCGGAGCTATGACTAACAGTATAGAGGAAGTTGTAGATTCAAAAGTTATTTTCATAATAGGGTCGAATCCAGTGGAGAATCACCCTGTTATAGGAGCTAAGATAAGAACTGCTAAGGAAAACGGTGCAAAAGTGATTGTTGCCGATCCAAGAATGATACCTTTAGCAGAAAATGCAGATGTATTCTTACAGCTTAAATTAGGAAGCAATATAGCTCTTATAAATGGTATGGTGCATGTCATTATAAAAGAAAATCTATATAACAAAGAGTATGTTGAAAAGCATACTGAAAATTTCAATGAGCTAAAAGCTATGACGGAGAAATATACTCCTGAATATTCTGCTGAACTATGTGGAGTTCAAGCTGAAGATATCATAGCTGCTGCAAGAGTTTATGCTAGTGATGTTGCATCAATATTCTATGCAATGGGAATTACTCAGCACAAACATGGAACAAATGGAGTAATGAGTCTTTCTAATCTAGCTCTTCTTTGTGGAAACATAGGAGTAAAGTTTGGAGGAATCAATCCTCTTCGTGGACAAAACAATGTACAAGGTGCCTGTGATATGGGAGGACTTCCAGATTCATTCCCAGGTTACCAAAAAGTTTATAATGATGAGATCAGAGCTAAGTTTGAAAAATATTGGGATACAAAACTAGAATCTAGAACTGGATATACAATTCCAGAGATGATGCATAGAGCTTCCCATGGTGATCTTAAGTGTCTATATATCATGGGAGAAAATCCGATGGTTTCAGATCCAGATATCACTCATATAAGACATGCCCTAGAGCATCTTGATCTTTTAATTGTTCAAGATATCTTTATGACTGAAACAGCAGAACTTGCAGATGTTGTTCTTCCAGCTCTATCTTTTGCTGAAAAAGATGGAACATTCACTAATACAGAGAGAAGAGTTCAAAGAGTTAGACAGGTTGTTGAAAACAACACTGTACTTCCAGATTGGAAAATCATAAATGATATAATGAACCTTTTAGGTTATAAGGAAACTTATAAAACTGCTGAAGAAATAACAGCTGAGATAGCAAGGGTTACACCTCAATATGCAGGATTAACATATGAGAGAATTGAAGATATCGGAGTCCCTTGGCCTATAGATAAAGAGACAGGAGAGGGAACAGCTATTCTTCACCAATCTGGACCTATGAGAGGAAAAGGATCTTTCCTTCCAAGTGAACAAGAGATGTTGGGAGAAAATCCATCTGCCGAATATCCTTACCTACTTACAAATGGAAGAAATATCTATCACTATCATACTAGAACTATGACAGGTCGTGTTCCTGGATTACATGAAAAATCTCCTGAATCATATATCGAGATTAATCCCGAAACAATGAAAAAGTTAGATATAGAAGATGGAGAGATGGTAAAAGTGACATCTAGAAGAGGAGAGATTACGACTAAAGTTGTTTCAACTCCTGGAATCTTAGAAGATCTATTCTTTATGACATTCCACTTTGCAGAGGGTGCTTGTAACATGTTAACAGGTGCCGATCATATTGATGATAAATCTGGTATCCCAGAATTAAAAGTTACAGCAGTTAAATTAGAGAAAATAGTAAAATAGTTTGATTTGGAGGATTTATGATTTTTGAAATAGAGATAGATGGAGTTTTAACAAGTATAGAATCTCACCAGACTATTTTAGAAAGATGTTTAGAGATGGGGATTAATATCCCTACTCTATGTCATCATGAAGATTTAGGAACTCAGAAAGTTTGTGGTGTCTGCGTTGTTGAGTGTAATGGAGAGTTTATAAAATCTTGTGAGAGTTATCCACAAAATGGAATGGTTATCCAAACTAAAACTCCCGTAATTGAGGAAAAGAGAAAAATAATTTTAGAAAATATGAGGAGCAATCATCCAAACAACTGTCTGACTTGTGAGAAATCTCAAGGTGACTGCCAGCTTCAAGATCTTTGCTATGATCATGGTGTTGTAAACAGAAACAAAAATGAGATTAAAAAATATGAGATTGATAACTCTTCAAGTGGATTGACAAGAGACTTAAACAAGTGTATACTTTGTGAAAAATGTGTGGCTGTTTGCCAAGAGTTTCAAGGTATCGCAGTTTATAAAGTAGTTGAAAAAAATGGTGTTAAAGAGATTGGAATAAGAGGTGGAGAACTTCTTAAAGATTCTAAATGTATAGCTTGTGGTCAATGTGTAAAAGTTTGTCCAGTTGGAGCTCTTACTGAGAAAAATCATGTTGTCGAGCTAAATAGATTACTTAAAAATTCTGACAAACATCTTATAGTTCAGATGGCACCTGCCATAAAGCATACTATAGGAGAGGAGTTCTTTATAAAGGCTGGAATCGATACAACTTCTAAAATGGTTGCTGCTCTTAAAAAATTAGGATTTGATAAAGTATTCAGTACAGATTTCTCTGCTGATGTTACTATTATGGAAGAGGGAACAGAGCTTATCCATAGATTAACTGAGAAACCAGAAAATCTTCCTATGTTTACATCTTGTTGTCCTGGTTGGGTTAACTATGTAGAGCAATCACATCCAGATTTTATACCTAATCTTTCAAGTTGCAAATCTCCACAACAGATGTTTGGAGCTCTTGCAAAATCTTATTATGCTAACAGCATGAATATTCCGAAAGAGGATATCTTTGTAGTTTCAATTATGCCTTGTACTGCAAAAAAAGGTGAAATCGAGAGAGAAGAGATGCAAGAAGATGGAGTTAAAGATGTAGATCTTGTTATCACTACAAGAGAATTTGCAAAATTAATAAAAATGAATGAGATTGATTTCTTATCACTTCCAGATGATTTAACTTATGATTCTTTTATGGGACTTGGATCAAGTGCTGGTAGAATGTTTGGAACTTCTGGTGGAGTTATGGAAGCTGCACTTCGTACTGTTTCTCATGTTTTAAGCAACGGTGAACTTAACCGTCTTGAATTTGAAGAGTTAAGAGGATTTAAACATGTTAAATCAAGCGAAATTACAATAGGAGATAGAGTTCTAAAAGTTGGAGTTGTCAACGGAATAGATTCAGCTATGGAACTTTTAGATGCTATCAGAGATAAAGAGGTACATTTTGATTTTATTGAAGTAATGGCATGTTACGGTGGATGTATCAGTGGAGGAGGAGCTCCTATTCCTGATAACCTAACTATTAGAAAAGAGAGAATGAAAGGTATGCACTCATTTGATTCTAATTCAACGCTTAGAAAATCTCATGAAAATATCGAAGTTCAAAATCTTTACAAAAATTATTTAGGTGAACCTTGTGGTCATAAAAGTCACCACATACTTCACACTACATATTCTGATAAATCAAATAAAAATTAATTTGAATAGCTAGTCCATTCAAGAGATACTAAGGAGATAATAACCATGAAAAAAAAGATAACAGAGATAAAAGATGATTTTAAAAATATAGATTTTATTGATCATAGCTACATCTACTCTCTTATGGAAAGTTTTTCAGAAATAAAAGATGATCAGATAGATGCTGTTCTTCAGAAAGCTAAAAAACGTGAAAAAATAACTCCTGAAGATGTTATGGTACTCTTGGCTTCAGAAAAAAAAGAGCACTTAAAAGAGATTTTTAATATCGCAGGTCAAATCAAGAAAGAGATCTACGGTGACAGAATAGTTGTCTTTGCTCCACTTTATATCAGTAATTACTGTGTAAACAATTGTGTTTATTGTGGTTACAGAAGAGATAATAAATTTTCTAGAAGAAAACTAAGTATGCATGAGATTCAAGAAGAGGTAAAGTTACTTGAAAAGATGGGACATAAGAGACTTGCACTAGAGATTGGAGAAGATCCTGTAAACTGTGGTATGGATTATATTACAGATGCAATAAAAGCTATCTACTCTACAAAATCAGACAATGGTGCTATAAGAAGAATAAATGCAAATATAGCTGCTACAACTGTTGAAAATTATAGAAAACTTAAAGATGCAGATATCGGAACATATATTCTTTTCCAAGAGACTTACCATAGACCAACTTATGAGAAGATGCACCCAGATTCTCTTAAAGGAGATTACCTTTACCATCTAAATGCATTCTCTAGAGCTATGGAAGCTGGAATAGATGATGTTGGAGCTGGAGTTTTATTTGGTCTTTCTGATTGGAGATTCGAAGTTTTAGGACTTATGCTACACAACGAGTACCTAGAGAAAACTTCTGGAGTTGGATTCCATACAATATCAGTTCCAAGAATGAAAAAAGCTGATGGTGTAAGTCTTCAGGAATTCCCAAATATCATTGATGATGATACTTTCAAAAAGATAGTTGCGATATTAAGAATAGCTGTTCCTTTTACAGGTCTTATACTATCAACAAGAGAGACAGCAGAGCTGAGAAAAGAAGTTCTCAAATATGGTGTTTCTCAGATAAGTGCTGGTTCATGCACTGGTGTTGGAGGATATAAGGATGAATCTGAAGGAGTTGAAAGTAGCCAATTCGAAGTTGGAGATCATAGAAGTCCACTTGAAATTTTAAA
>JBOFTG010000117.1:0-16036 GCA_051651945.1 Fusobacteriaceae bacterium
AGGCATATGGAGAGGCTCTTGTAGAGCTTGGGAAAAAAAATGAAAATGTAGTAGTATTAGATGCAGATCTTACAAAATCTACAAAAACAGCGATGTTTCAAAAAGAATTTCCAACTAGACATATAAATGTAGGAATAGCGGAAGCTGATCTTATGGGTACTGCTGCTGGACTTGCAACATGTGGAAAAATACCTTTTGCATCAACTTTTGCTATGTTTGCAGCAGGAAGAGCTTTTGATCAGATAAGAAACGCGATAGCTTATCCTAAACTTAATGTGAAAATAGCACCAACTCATGCGGGAATATCGGTAGGAGAAGATGGAGGATCACATCAATCTGTTGAGGATATATCTTTAATGAGATCGATTCCTGGAATGGTAGTTTTATCACCTGCAGATGCAACTGAAACTAAAAAAATGGTTTTTGCAGCAGCAGAGTATGAAGGACCAGTGTACATTAGAATGGGAAGATTAGACACAGAAATTCTTTTTGATGAGAAAGACTATGAATTTCAAATTGGAGTTATAAATACTCTTAAAGAGGGTAATGAAGTTACAATTGCTGCAACAGGTTTGATGGTAGAGCAAGCATTAAAAGCTTCGGAAATTCTTGGAAATGAGGGTATCTCAGTTAGAGTTTTAAATGTAGGAACGATTAAACCTCTAGATGGAGAGACAATATTAAAAGCTGCAAAAGAAACTAAGTTTATAGTTACAGCTGAAGAGCACTCTGTTATAGGTGGACTAGGATCGGCAATCTCTGAATTTTTAGGAGAGGTTCATCCAACACTTGTAAAAAAACTTGGAGTCTATGATAAATTTGGTCAGAGTGGAAAAGGAGATCAACTTTTAAAGAAATATGATCTTACTGCTGAAAAAATAGTTATGATGATAAAAGAGAATTTAAAATAATATATTTTAAAAATAAATAGTCAGAACAGGGAGGACGTCTAAATTTTTTTGGTCGTCCTCACTCTGTATTTAAAGGGGAATTTATGATATTTAAAAGAAGGACTAGAAATTTTAAAACTTTAACTTGTTTATTTTTTCTTTTAAGTTTTTCAATCTCGCTTTTTTTAAATTTGCGAAGCTATGAAGAGAAGACTGGAGATAGAATATTTTTTCAAGTATATCTAACTTCTGATATATCAAAAGAGAAGAAGCAAGGGATAGAGGAGAAGATTTTAGGATTTGAAAATGTAAAGAAAGTTGGATACATCTCAAGAGAGGAGAGTAGAAGAAAATTAGAAAAAGATCTTAAAATAACTATCCCGGATAGTTCAATCCAGGATATTATCGTAGTTTATTTTTCTTCAGAAATCTCACCAGAAATGGTTATTTCCGAGTTAGAAACAGAAAATGAAATTCAAGAAATATTTTTTGATCAAGAGTATGTAGAAAAAAGTTTGTTAGATTATAAAATTTTTAAATTTATGAGATATTTAACAGGTATTTTCCTAATAGCCCCCATAATAGGGATAATATTCTCATCATATATAAGCATGGGAGAGAGGAATTTAATATATTTTTATTTTACTTCGAAAGAGAGAGATAGGATTTCACAAAAATCTTGGAGAGCTTGTTCTCTTCCTCTTATTTTTTCAGCGATTATAGGGTTTCTCGCATATAATAATATATACATGTATGTTCAAAAGAAATTAGAAAAAATTAATTATTTTATTCTTAAATCTCCTTTTGAAAAAGTTTTTTTGTTTACAATTGTGGTAACGGTATGTGTCGTTGTAATAGCACTTATATCCACTTTTTCAAAAAAAAGTTTAGATAGTGGAGACTCTGAAGATGAAGAATAGAAAAATTAAAATTATTAATATTATTTTGATTTTATCACTTAAGAGTATACCAATCTTTGCAGCGAGTATAGATAGTATGAAAAAAGATATAAAAAAGATAGAAACTCAGATAACGACAAAAAATAATAGAATAAAAATAATAGGACAAGAAAAAATTGACCTTCAAAAAGATATAGAAAAAACTGGAAATGAGATAAATGAGATAAAAAAAGAGCGTGAAACAATATTACAAGATATAAAAAAAGTGGAAAGATCTATTGATTATGGAGAGAAAAATTTGAATATTACAGCCTCTGAGAAAGAGAGGATAAGAAGTTCGAATTCAACCAAGATAAAAATTTGGAATAGAATTGATATTCAAAGAGAGTTTAAAAAAGAAAATCCAGAATTGAGATTTGTCTTTCAAAAGATGTTGCAGGGAGATTTTCAGAAAATAGAAAAAATAGAGTTGATAAATAGCGAGATAAAAAAAGCTAAAAAAGAAGTTGAATCTGAAAAGAAAAATTTAGAAAATTTACAAAATCAAGCATCTATGAATTCTAAAAAATTAGATAAAAAGATATCACATCACGAACTTCTTATTAAAAAACTTAATAGTGAAAAGATTGATCATGAATCTGATATTAAGAAACTCTTAACTGAAAAATCTAGAAAAGAGAAAGATATCCAAAGGATAATATCTCAAAGAACAAAAGTTAATAAGAAGATAAGTTACTCTTCTGCTCAAAAACATGTTGGAAAACTTCAAAAACCCGTAGTTGGAAAAATTGTAACCAGATTTAATCAAAAGAAAAATGGAATTGCAAGTAATGGTGTAGAGATAAGAGGAGAATTAGGAGCACAAATAAAAGGAGCAGCTGCAGGAAAAGTTATATATGCAGATGATTTCAAAGGTTTGGGAAAAGTTGTAATGGTTGATTATGGTTATAATCTAATAGGATTATATGGAAATTTAATTTCATCTCAAGTTAAGGTTGGAAGTCGAGTTAAGAAGGGTCAAAATATAGGAATTTTAGGCTTCTCATCAGATTCTAATCCCGATCTTTATTATGAAGTAAGATTTAAATTGAAAGCAGTTAATCCAGAACAGTTTTTTTAGGGGGAAAAATGAAAAAATGTTGCATAATCTATAACACAGAAAAAAAAGTTGCTGTAGATTTTTTTCAAAAAACAAAAAAATTTCTTAAAGATAGAGAGATAGAAATTGAAGAGATTGATAAATTGCAACTTTTAGATTTTGCAATAGTTATAGGTGGGGATGGAACATTATTGAGAGCATCTAAAATTTTAGTTAAAAATCCAGAGATAGATATTATAGCTATAAATGCAGGAAGTTTGGGTTTTTTAACGGAAATCTCTATAGATGATGGTCTTCAAGCTATAGAGAGATACCTCAAAGGAGATTATCGGGTTAAAACTAGAAGAATATTAGAAATAGCAATAAAAGATAAAGTTTATGATGCTCTTAACGAGGTTGTTATATCTAAAGGTGGAGTGATGACAAAACTTTTAAGAATTGGTGTTTATTCAGATGGGGAATACATGAATACTTATAGAGCTGACGGGCTTATAATAGCAACACCCACAGGTTCGACAGCATATTCTATGGCCGCCGGAGGACCTATTGTAACCCCTGGTGTAAAAGCTTTGGTTTTGACACCGATAGCCGCTCATAATTTAACTGCAAGACCTGTAGTTATAAATGGAGATGAAGTTCTTACAATAAAAATAGAGGATGAAAATAGAATAGGCTATGCAGTTATAGACGGTGAAACTTGTGCAAAGATACAATATAAGGATGTTGTAACAGTCGCTTATACAGGAAAAAAAATAAAACTAGTTCTCCCGAAAGATTTAAGTTATTACGGAATTTTAAGAGAAACATTGAAATGGGGAGATAAATTATGTTAAGAGAATTAAAAATAGAAAACTTAGCGATAATAGATACTTTAGATATGGAACTTGAGAATGGACTGATAACTCTCACAGGAGAAACAGGAGCTGGAAAATCTATTATTATGAGTGGAATAAATCTTCTTATAGGAGAAAAAGGTGATGTAGACTTTATAAGAGATGGAGCAGATTCGCTTCTAGCTCAAGGTGTATTTGAGATAGATGAAAATCAGATAGTAGAGCTTAGAACTCAGGGTCTTGATATTGAAGATAAAGAAGTGATAGTTCGGAGAACTTTAGAGCGTTCAGGGAGAGGTAAAGCTACTGTTAACAACGTCAGAGTGCCTATGAGTAGTTTGAAGAATATAATGAAGAGTCTTGTAGATATTGTGGGGCAACACTCCCACCAGATGCTTCTTTCGAAAAGTAATCATATAAAACTTTTGGATAAATTTCTAAGTGAAGATGGAAAAAAAATAAAAAGTCAAGTAGAAAAATCATACACAGAGTTTCAAGATATAAAAAAGAAGATACAAGAGATAGAAGATTTTCAAAAAGAAATTTTAGAAAAAAAAGATTTTTATAGATTTCAGATGGAAGAGATAGATAATATCAATCCTAAAATAAATGAAGATATTGTACTTGAAGAGGAGTATAAGAAACTGTTCAATGCTGGAAAAATTAAAGAAAAGCTTAAGAACTCGGAGGTTTTCATTAGAGATGGAGAGATAAATGCTCTAAACTGTATATACAATTCTAAAAAATCGATAGAGCTATTATCTAAATACGGCAAAGAGTATGAAGAAGTTTTAGAGAAGCTTGAAAAAATTTACTATGAGTTAGAAGATGTTGTCGATCTCATATCGACTTTAGATGAGGATATAGAATCGAATGATACAAAGCTTGAAAAAGTAATACTACGTTTAGATTCAATCAACAGATTGAAAACTAGATATGGTTCAAGTATAGAAGAGATTCTTGAGCATAGGAAAAAGATTGAAGAAAAATTGAAACTACTGGATGAAAATGTATTTCAGTTAAAAAATCTTTTTAAAGATAGAGTTGAATTAGAAAAAAAATATAAAGTACAAAGTAATATTTTAAGAGAGAAAAGATATGAAGTTGCAAAAAAGATTGAAGAAAATCTCAGAGATGAATTGGTGTTTTTGAATATGATAGATACAAATTTTTTCGTAAAATTTGAAGAATCAAATAAATGGAGTAGTTCTGGAATGGATAGTGTTGAATTTTTTATCTCAACAAATGCAGGACAACTGCCTAAACCCTTGTGGAAAATAGCTTCGGGAGGAGAGGTAAGTAGAATTATGTTAGCTCTTAAAGTTTTATTCTCGAAAGTTGACAATATAGCTATGCTTCTTTTTGACGAGATTGATTCAGGAGTAGGAGGAGAAACAGTGAAAAGAATAGGTGAAAAATTGCAAGAGATAGGTAAGAATTCTCAAGTAATATGTATAACCCATTCTCCATCGATAGCATCTAAAGCGAATCAACAATTTTATATAGAAAAAAACTCATATGATGGAAAAACTTTAAGTTCAGTTAAAATTTTAAATCCTGAAGAGAGAGAGTTGGAGATTGGAAGAATGCTCGCGGGTAAAGATATATCTTCTGCTGTATTGAACCATGCAAAGGAGCTTTTGAATGGAAGATAATTTAAAGCTTTTAGAAAAATATATAAATTCATTAAAAGAATATGGCAGAAATTCAGAGGCGACTATAGAGATATATAGAAGAGAGATAGATGATTTTATAAATTTTATAGATCAAGCTAAAATAGAAGAACTAGAAGACGATGTTCAGATGAAGTATGTAGAAAAATTGAAGAAAAGCTACTCGCCTCTTTCTGTAAAGAGAAAAATAGCTTCTATAAGTGGATTTTATAAATACTTAATAAAAAAATCAAAAATAGATTATAACCCTTTTTTAGATATTAAAATATTTTTAGAAAAAAAAGATAACTCTCCAAAAATAACTGAAGGTGAGATAAGAAGAATAATAGATTATTGTAAAGATGACTTTAAAGGTAAAAGAGATAGATTAGTAATACATCTTCTTTTTATAAGTGGACTCAAGATAAATCAGATATTGAAAATAAGAAAAGAGAATATAATCAATTTTAGTGAAATTAGTATCCTAGAAAAAAATGGGATAGAGGTAATAAAATTAGATTTAGAGGGAATTGGAATCTTAAAAAAATATCTAGAAGAGATAGAATCTAAAAAAGAAGAAAATCTTTTTGAAAATTTTACAAGACAGAGTTTTAGAGCTAGATTTATGAATTACTCAAAAGAAGCAGGGATAATAAGTCCAATATCTCCAATAGAGATAAAAAAAAGTGTCATAGAGAAGAAAAAAGAATGTATAGATCAAAACAATTTTTTTCAAGAGATGAAAAAAGAATATATGAGAATAAGAATAGGAGATGAATAATATATGAGAGCAGGATTTATAGCAGTAGTAGGAAGACCAAATGTAGGTAAATCTACATTAATAAATAAACTTGTAGCAGAGAAAGTTGCAATAGTTTCAGATAAAGCCGGAACAACTAGAGATAATATAAAAGGGATTTTGAATTTTGGTGAGAATCAATATATTTTTATAGATACTCCTGGAATACATAAGCCTAAACATCTTTTAGGGGAGCACATGACTAATAGTGCAATAAGAATATTAAGAGATGTTGATGTAATAGTTTTCCTTTTAGATGGATCTCAAGAGATAAGTACAGGAGATAAATTTGTAATGGATAAAGTTTCAGAAGCTAGAAAAACTCCTAAAGTTTTAGTTATCAATAAAATTGATAAAATGGATGATTATGAGATGAAGGTAAAGAGAGATGAGGTTAAAGAGAAGCTTGGAGAATTTGATGCTATAGTAGAAATTTCAGGACAATATGCTCTTGGTATTCCAAAACTTTTATCAGCTCTTGATCCATTCCTAGAAGAGGGGATGAAATATTATCCAGATGATATGTATACAGATATGCCTATTTATAGAATAATAACAGAAGCTGTAAGAGAGAAAATACTAAATAAGACAAGAGATGAAATACCTCACTCAGTAGCTATAGAGATATTAAATGTAGAAAGAAGAAGTGAAGGAAAAGCAAAAGATAAATTCGATATAAATATCTATGTTGAGAGAGATTCTCAAAAAGGCATAATAATAGGAAAAAATGGAGCTCTTTTAAAAGAGATAGGAACAGAGGCTAGAAAAGATATTGAACAACTTTTAGGACAGAAAATATTTCTTAATCTGTGGGTAAAAGTTAAAGATGACTGGAGAAAAAAGAAGCCTTTCTTGAAAGAGATGGGATATCACATTGAAAGATAAGGTAGAAGACATGGAAAGAGCTGAAAAAATAATAAAAGAGATAATAGAGATAAAAAGTGAAAAATCTGATATAGGAAAACGTCTTGATGTTTTTATACAGGAATATCTACAAGATTCGACTCGGAACTATGTACAAAATCTTATAGAGAATGGTAATATTGAGATAGAAAACAGTAAAAAAATAAAATGTGGAAGTAAGATTAAAGGTGGAGAAAAGATTATAATCTCTATTCCTGAAGATACAATTTTGGATGTTGAACCTGAAAATATTCCGATAGATATAATTTACGAAGATGAGGATATGGCGATAATTAATAAGTCTCACAATATGGTTGTTCATCCTGCACAAGGGAATTACAATGGAACACTTGTTAATGCTGTGCTTTATCATGTGAAAGATCTATCTGGAATAAATGGTGTGATTAGACCAGGTATAGTCCACAGACTGGACAAAGATACAAGTGGAATAATTGTGATTGCTAAAAATGATATAGCACACGCCTCGCTTTCTGAGATGTTTAAAGAGAAAACGTTGGAAAAAACATATATATGTATATGTAAAGGAAATTTCAAAGTAAGAGAGGGTAGAATAGTTAATTTAATAGGACGTCATCCAAAAGATAGAAAAAAAATGGCAGTTCTCGAAGAAAATGGAAAAGAAGCGATAACTAACTATCAAGTTTTAGATGAAGTAAGAGATTTTTCTTTAGTAAAAGTGAGAATAGAAACAGGTCGAACTCATCAGATTAGGGTTCATATGAAATCTCTTAATCATCCAATAGTTGGTGACAGTGTATATGGAAATGGAGGAGATATAGCTTCTAGGCAGATGCTTCATTCATATATGTTGAAGTTTAGACATCCAACAAAACATCATGAAATGATTATAAAAGCACCTCTTCCTATAGATTTTAAAAGTATTATGAAAAGATTAGGACTAGATATAGATAAGATAGATTAAGGAGAGTTATGGAGAACCTACTATATAAATTTGATTTAGAGATGGGAGAAGTTATAGGAGTAGATGAGGCAGGACGTGGACCTCTTGCTGGACCGGTTGTAGCTTCGGCTGTGTTGCTAAAGAGATATTCTTCAGATCTTGATGAGATAAATGATTCTAAAAAAATTACTGAAAAAAAACGAGAAAAAATATTTCATGGATTAAATGAAAGTTTTTATATTGGAGTAGGTATAGCTACAGTTCAAGAGATAGACGAAATCAATATACTTAATGCAACATTTCTTGCTATGAGAAGAGCTTTAGAGAATCTATCGGAACAAGGGGTAAATTTAGAAGAGTATAAAATTATTGTAGATGGAAATCACAAGATAAGAGAATGTAAACTAAATCAAGAGCCAATAATAAAAGGTGATGGAAAAAGTTTATCCATCGCCGCAGCTTCTATAGTCGCTAAGGTTACGAGAGATACGATGATGCTAGAAATTGCAAAAGAGTATCCTGAGTATGAGTTTCAACAACATAAAGGTTATGGAACAAAAAAGCATAGAGAGTTAATTTTGGAAAAGGGAGTAACTAAAATTCATAGAAAAAGTTTTTTGAAGAAGATAATTGGAGAAAAATGACTAAACGTGAAAAAGGTGAGCTTTACGAAAAGAAAGCTGAAGTTATTTTGAAAAATGATGGTTATGAGATAATCGAGAAAAACTATTATTCCCAATGGGGTGAAATTGATATAATTTGTAAAAAAGATGGAATATTGGTTTTTGTTGAGGTAAAATATAGAAGAAATATTGAGTATGGATATGGAAGTGAATCCATAGATAAAAAGAAATTGAAAAGAATATATCTTACTGCAAGAAAATATCTTTCTGAGAAAAATTTTTTAACTAGTGAGATAAGATTTGACATGATTATTTTCTTAGGTGAGCAGAGTATTTGGGATAAGGATATAATCTGGGGAGATGAGATATGGAACTAAACTGCTTAAAATGTGGAAGTGAAAAATATTACATGAAAACAGCTTTATTCCCAGAGAAAGACTCGGGGCTAAAACTTCATTTAGGGGCTTACTATTTGAAAATATGTGAAGAGTGTGGATATACTGAGATGTATTCAGCAGCTGTATTAGATAAGGAGAAAAATAAAAATGTTCAAACTTCACAAGTTAATCCTATACCTTAAAAAACTTATTTTTTCTACAAAATGTTCAATGTGTGAGATTCAACTTGGTGATGATGAGGAATACATCTGTTTAAATTGTAATGAGTATTTAGAAAAAGAGGGTAAATTTAAAAAGATAGAGAATTGCTATTATTCATATCTATATAGCGAGAGAATAAAAAAACTTATAGAAAATTATAAATTGAGAAACCAGAAAAAATTAGGAACTATACTTGCAAAAAGATTAAAAAAAGAGATTGAAAATATAGTTCAATTGGAGGAAATTGATTACATAATACCGGTTCCAATAAGTGAGAATAGACTTAGGGAGAGAGGGTTTAATCAAGTTCAAGAGGTTTTAGAAAAAGCTGAGATAGATTTTAAAACAATAGAGAGAGTTAAAAATACCAAGCAGATGTACAAGCTTGGAAGTGGAAAATTTAGAAGAGAAAATATAAAAAAAGTATTTAGGGTAGAAAACCATGATTTTGATGGAAAAAACCTCTTGATAGTAGATGATATATTAACTACCGGTTCTACCGTGGAAGAGATAATAAGAGAGATTAATAGTGTGTATACTCCTAAAAAAATTAGTGTGTATAGTTTTTCTTTAGCAGCTAAAAATATAGAAAGGAATAGGGATGTCACTAGAGGTATATATAGATAACGAGAAGATAGAGATTAAAAAAAAATATAAAACATTAGGAATGGCTATAAGAGATATAAATGATAAGTTGATAAAGGATAGAAAGATAACAACTCATGTTATTGTAAACGGTGAAGAACTTAGTGAGAAAACTTGTATGTATTCTGCAACAAATATTTTAGAGATTAAAACTAAAAAAGAATCCACTATAATTTTAGAGGGACTCTATAATATGAAAGAGTATACATTTAAATATTTTGAACTTATAGAGGAGTTGGAATCTATAGATGAAAGTGAGAGTGATGAATGTTTACAAGAGATGTTAAATATAACATCATGGTTTATAAAACATTTAATGTCAGTAAAAACTTTCTCAACTATTGACATGTTAGAGAGTGAATTTGATGAAAATTTAAATCAACTACAAGATTCATACATGGAGATGGAAGATGCATTTCAACAGGGTGATATAGATATAATATTAGAAGTTTTGGAATATGAAGTGGCTAAAGTTATGATTGAACTTCAGAAAAAAGCTGAATATTATATAGTTCATTTTATAGATGATCAAGCTAGAACTGAGTTTTTGAATTAAAAAACAGCAGATAAAGATTAAATTATATGCAATGATGAAAAATCGTTATTAATAATTTGAAATAAAATATCAATTATGATAAAATCCATTGAATTATTATAATATATAACGATAGATTAAAATATGAGGTGGGAGGAACAAAATGAGAAAAAAAATAGTAGCAGGGAACTGGAAAATGAATAAAGTAAATGCAGAGGGAGCAGAGACTATAAGAGAGTTAGGAGCTCTTGTTGAAGAATATAAAAATGTAGAGGTAGTTATAGGAGCCCCAACAATAATGCTTTCAGATCTTGTTAAAGCAGCAGAAGGAACTAGAGTTAAGATAGCAGCTCAAAATATGCATCCAAAAGATTCTGGAGCTTTCACAGGAGAGTTGTCACCTATTATGTTAAAAGCTGTAGGTGTAGAGTATGTAATTCTTGGACATTCAGAGAGAAGAGAGTATTTTGGTGAAACAGATGAATTTATAAATGCTAAGGTGAAATCAGCATTAGCTCATGGTATAACTCCTATTCTTTGTATAGGTGAAAAGTTAGAAGAGAGAGAATCTGGAAAAACAGCAGAAGTAAACAGCAGACAGCTAAAAGGTGGGATGGCAGGACTTACAAATGACGAAGCTAAAAAAGTAGTTATTGCATATGAACCTGTATGGGCTATAGGAACAGGAAAAACAGCAACTCCAGAGATGGCACAAGAGACTCACAAAGAGATAAGAGGAGTTGTAGCTGAGATGTTTGGAGATGAAGTGGCAGAGGGGACTATAATTCAATATGGTGGATCTATGAATGCAGCCAATGCAGCTGATCTTATGGCACAAGATGATATTGATGGTGGACTTGTTGGAGGAGCCTCTTTAGATGCAAAAACTTTTGCAGTAGTTGTAAAGGGAGGAAATTAATAGATGAAAAAACCATTAATGCTTATGATCTTGGATGGTTGGGGAATCAACCATCATAAAAATGAAAAAAATGCTATAGAAGATGCACATCCTTTAAATTTTATAGAACTAACTAAGAGATATCCTAATTCAGAACTTGAAGCATCTGGAGAAGCTGTAGGTCTTCCAGAAGGTCAGATGGGGAACTCGGAAGTTGGTCATCTGAATATAGGAGCAGGAAGAGTTGTGTATCAACCTTTAGTTGAGATATCAAAAGATATTAGAGAGGGAGATTTCTTCAAAAAAGAGAAAGCTGTAGAAGCTTTTGAAAAAGCTAAAAATTCAGGAAAAGCGATACATTTCTTAGGTCTTCTTTCAGATGGTGGAGTTCACTCTCATATAAATCATCTTTATGGTCTTGTTCAGATGGCTAAAAATTATGGACTAGAAAAAGTTTATGTACATGCTTTTCTAGACGGAAGAGATACTGCACCAAAATCTGGTGAAGGATTTTTAAAATCACTTGAAGCAAAGATGTCTGAGATAGGTGTGGGAAAAATAGCAACTATTTCAGGAAGATATTACTCTATGGATAGAGATAAAAATTATGAGAGAACTGAAAAAGCATATAAGGCTCTAGCTAATGGTGAAGGAATAAAATCTGTTTCAGCACTTGAAGCTATAAAAGATTCATATGCTAATGATATTACAGATGAGTTTGTAATGCCAACAGTTATAGAACAAGATGGAATAATAAAATCTGGAGATATTGTAATCAACTTTAATTATAGACCGGATAGAGCAAGACAGATTACTAGAGCAATCAATGATAAAGAGTTTTCTTTCTTTAAAAGAGATTATATAGGAGCGGATGTTTACTGTATGAGACAGTATGACAGTACTATAAAAGCACCATTTATATATGTAGATAAAGAGCTTACAAATACATTGGGAGAGGTTCTTTCTAAAAATGGACTTACTCAGCTTAGAACGGCAGAAACTGAAAAATATGCTCATGTAACATTTTTCTTTAACGGCGGAAAAGAGTTAGCTTATGAAGGTGAAGAGAGATTGCTTGTTGATTCTCCAAAAGTTGCTACTTATGATTTACAGCCAGAGATGTCAGCAGAAAAATTAACAGAAGATGTTCTTAAAGTTTTAGATGAGAATAGGTTTGATGTTATAATAATGAATTATGCAAATCCAGATATGGTTGGTCACACAGGAATTATGGGTGCAGCAGTCAAAGCAGTAAAAGTTGTAGACAACTGTATGCATAGAGTTGTAGAGAAAATTTTAGAGAAAAAAGGTACAGTTCTTGTAACTGCTGACCATGGAAATGCTGAGCTTATGGAAGATCCAACAACTCATGTACCTTTCACAGCTCATACTACAAACCATGTACCATTTATATTGGTATCTGAAGAATTAAAAAATATAGAAGTGAAAAATGGAAAACTTTCAGACTTGGCACCTACTATTCTAGATATACTAGGAATAGATAAGCCTTCAGAGATGAACGGTGTATCTTTAATAAAAAGATAGTTAGAGGAGGTAAAATTGATGAAAAAACTTATGGCTTTATCACTTATAATTTTAACTTTTACAGGATGTGCTAACGCAGGATCAGGTGCGATAGGTGGAACAACTGTAGGAGCAGGAACAGGAGCTGTTTTAGGGCAAGTTATAGGTGGAGACACTAAAGGAACTTTAATTGGAGCAGGGATTGGAGCAGCAGCAGGTGCTATTATAGGTACAATGCAAGACAGTAATAGAATTAAGCAAGATCAAGTTTACCAACAACAGAATCAAGGATATTACCCACCTCAAGGAGGAGCGGCTTATCCGCCACCACCAGGAGGATATCAGCAGATTCCACAACCTGGATATCAAAGACCATTACCACAATACTAATAACAAAGTATGAGACAGTTTAAAAGATTGTCTCATATTTTTTTTATGATAGAAAAAACGTGGTAGAGAATTTAAAAACGTGGTATAATAATATGTATGAAAAAAATAACTATATATGCATAAGTATATGAGGAGGAATATAGATGATAGGAATAGGAATTGTAGGTCTTCCAAATGTTGGGAAATCAACTCTTTTTAATGCTATAACAAAAGCTGGTGCAGCTGAAGCGGCTAACTACCCTTTTTGTACAATTGAACCAAATGTTGGAATGGTAACAGTTCCTGACCAAAGAATGGATGAGCTTGCAAAGATAATAAATCCACAAAGAATGGTTCCGGCTACAGTGGAATTTGTAGATATAGCAGGTCTTGTAAAAGGTGCCTCTAAAGGGGAAGGGTTAGGAAATAAATTTCTTTCTAATATAAGATCTACAGCAGCTATCTGCCAAGTTGTAAGATGTTTTAATGACGAAAATATAATTCATGTATCTGGAGGTATAGATCCGATAGCTGATATAGAAGTTATAAATGGAGAACTTATACTAGCAGATTTAGATACTGTTGAAAAAGCGATAGATAAACATTCAAAGTTAGCTAAAAATAAAAATAAAGAGTCTATGGCATTAATGCCAGTTTTAGAAGCTTGTAAAGTTCATCTTGAAGAGATTCAAATGTTAAAAACTCTTAAATTATCAAAAGAAGACACAGAGTTATTAAAAGCTTATCAATTATTAACTCTTAAACCTATGATATTTGCTGCTAACGTAGCAGAAGATGATTTAGCTACTGGTAATGAGTATGTAGAAAAAGTAAGAGAGTACGCAGAAACTTTAGGTTCAGAAGTTGTTGTAGTTTCAGCAAAAGTTGAAGCTGAACTTCAAGAGATGGATGATGAAGAATCTAAAAAAGAGTTTTTAGAAGCTTTGGGAGTTGAAGAAGCTGGTCTAAATAGACTTATAAGAACAGGTTATAAACTTTTAGGACTTCAGACATATTTTACTGCTGGAGTTAAAGAGGTTAGAGCTTGGACTATAAAAATAGGGGATACAGCACCTAAAGCAGCAGGAGAAATTCATACTGATTTTGAAAAAGGATTTATCAGAGCTAAGGTTGTTGCATATGAAGACTTTATAAAGTATTCTGGTTGGAAAGGTTCTCAAGAAGCAGGAACTCTTAGACTAGAAGGTAAAGAGTACATAGTAAAAGATGGAGATTTGATGGAATTCCTATTTAATGTATAAAAATAGAGTGGGCAATCTTTTTTGTTAATAAAATTTACTTGACAAAACGTGTTTTTTTTTGTAAAATACCTAAGTGAATATTATAAGGGAGGTTATCTTTGAAACTTAAAATTCAAGATTTCGGAGCTAATCAGCATACTGAAAAAATGTCTGTAGATGTAGAGGTTATAGATGAAGTAACAATTCTTAATCCTGTAGAGATATCTTTGGAGTTATCCAAAATTGAAAAAATAGGAGTTGGTACAGTTTACCAAGTTATAGGAACTTATACAGCTGAGATTAAAGTTCAATGTGTTAGATGTCTTAAAGAGATTGCCCAAGATATTTCAGGAGATTTCAAATGGAATTTTTTAGAACCAAGAGAGTATTTGGCATATATAAAACAGCTTAAAGAAGAGAGTGAACTAGATTCAGAAGGATTGGAAGAGGCTACTAATAGTGAGATAGATATATCTGATCTTATTAGACAGGAGATAATTCTGGATATGGATAGCTACCCTGCTTGTAAGCCATCTTGTGAAGATGATTCCGAGATAAAAAAATATACTGAAAAGACAATTGATTCTAGATGGGCTAAATTATTAGATATTAAGGATTAACCTTTACAAAGATTAGGAGGTAATAGAAAATGGCAGTACCTAAGAAAAAAACATCAAAAGCGAAAAAGAACATGAGAAGATCTCACCATGCTTTATCAGCAACAGGTTTAGCGACTTGTGCTAAGTGTGGAGCTCCAAGAAGACCTCACAGAGTTTGTCTTGAGTGTGGAGATTACAACGGAAGACAAGTTTTAAAAACAACAGCTGAGTAATAATTATGAAGCTATTAGAAAAAGAGACAGATTAATCTGTCTCTTTTTTGCTATTGTCAGATTGTTCAGCCGTATGGTAAAATGGAATATAGATATTTTATTGAAATTTTCTAGACGGAGGAGAAACAGATGAAAATTGCTCTTGATGCAATGGGTGGAGATAAAGCTCCTCAGGCTACTGTTAAAGGTGCTATATTTGCTTTGGAAGAATTTAGAGATATAGAGATTATTCTTGTAGGGCAAAAAGATAAAATTGAAAATGAATTAAAAAAATATAAATATGATAAAAAAAGATTAGTGGTTCATAATGCCACAGAAATTATAGAGATGGATGATGATCCAATAAGTGCAGTAAAAACAAAAAAAGATTCATCGATGAATATAACTTTGAATCTTGTAAAAGATGGTTTAGCCTTAGCATCTGTTTCAGCAGGAAATACAGGAGCATTAATAACTGCGAGTCAATTAAAATTAAAAAGAATAAAAGGCATACTAAGACCAGCTATAGCAACTGTTTTTCCGAATAAAAAAAATAATATGGTAGTTCTTGATGTTGGAGCAAATTCTGATTGTAAAACTGAATTTTTGGATCATTTTGCCATTCTTGGAAGTAAATATGCAGAAATTCTTCTAGGAATAAAAAATCCAAGAGTCGGGCTTTTAAATATTGGAAGTGAAGAGGGGAAAGGAAATGAAATTACAAGAGCGAGTTTTAATATTCTTTCAAATCATAAAAATATAAATTTTGTAGGAAATATTGAACCTCACAAGAT
>JBOFTG010000118.1:0-2550 GCA_051651945.1 Fusobacteriaceae bacterium
TAAATTCTTCTATCTCATAATCAAGAAATACTCCACTCTTATGGAGTTTATTGTACATATCCAAAAGAATATTAGGATCTGTTGGATGGTCTATGATGGTAGTTTCAAAATACGGAGCAAAAGAATTTTGAATATCCTCGGTACTGTTTGTAAAATCTAGTATGAATGTAGCATCTTTTCCAGCTTTTGTTCTATTGAGTCTTGAAAGTGTCTGAACTGCTGCGACACCACTTAAAACCTTATCCACATACATAGCACAAAGTTTTGGTTCATCAAATCCTGTCTGATATTTTTCTGCCACTATCAGTAACTTTGTAGAATCATCATCCCCAAATCTTTTGGGAAGTTCTTTCTCCTTCAATTTATTAACTTTTTCTTCGGTGTATTCTATCTCATCATGAATTACAGTGCCTGAAAATGCAACCAAAGATTTTATTCCATATCCCTTTTCAGCAACATATTTATCTATCTCTTGCTTAAATCTCAAAGCATGAAGCCTACTTGAAGTTACTACCATTCCTTTGGATTTTCTACCAAGCCACTCCATACGATGTCCCACAAAATCATCAACTATCATTTCCACTTTATGTCTGATATTATATTCATGGAGAGATACATATCTCTTAATCTCACGAGTTGCCTTGGAAGAATCAAATTCTCGATTTTCAGTTATCTTTTTAGCCACCTTGTAGTAAATTTCATAAGTGGTATAGTTCTTTAATATATCAAGGATGAATCCCTCTTCTATTGCTTGTTTCATGGTATAGAGATGAAAAGCATGAGGATAGTTGTTCTCATCTTTTGTTCCAAAAATTTCTAGTGTCTTATGTTTCGGTGTTGCTGTAAATGCAAAAAATACTACTCTGCCTTTTTCAGTTCTCCCTTTTAAGAGATCCACAATATCATCTTCAGAAGTTCTGTTTTCTTCTTCTAATGATTTTCCCGTTAGAGAATCTTTAAGAGCATTCATATTTTTCCCAGATGTGCTTGAATGTGCCTCATCTATAATAACTGCAAACTTCTTCTCTTTTCCTAAAGCTTCTAGTTTCTCCAGAGCATATGGAAATTTTTGAATAGTAGTTATGATAATTTTTGTTCCAGAATCTATTGCCTTTGCCAGATGTGAAGAGGTTTTGCTATCATCTATCTTTTCCACCACACCATTTTTGTGTTCTAACTGATAAACTGCATCTTGAAGTTGTTTATCCAAAACTTTTCTATCAGTTATAACTAAAACACTATCAAAGATATGGTTGTTATCCATAGAGTGTAGATTAGCTAGCCTGTGAGAGAGCCATGCTATGGAATTTGTTTTCCCACTTCCTGCACTATGTTGGATTAGATAATTGTTTTTAGTACCATTCATCAATATATCTTTTTCAACTTTTCTAACCACATCTAATTGATGGTATCTTGGAAATATAGCTATCTCTCTACCATCTTTATTTTGGATATAATAGAACCTTTTGATAATATCAGTTAGAGAAGATCTTGTTAAAATATCATCCCATAGATAATGTGTTTTAAAATTATCTATTACTGGTTGATTTCCCTTTCCTCCGTTGTTACCTTTGTTGAATGGTAGAAAAAATGTAGCTTTTCCTTTTAGTTCGGTAGCCATAAATACTTCACTTGTATCAACAGCAAAATGAACTAAAACTCTTTCACGAGATTTAAATAACTGTTCTTTAGGATCTCTATCTTCTCTATACTGCTTTATAGCATTATATACATTCTGCCCAGTATACTCGTTCTTTAGCTCCAATGTTACTATTGGAAGTCCATTTAAAAATAAAACTATATCAAGAGAGTTTTCATTTTTTTCGCTGTATTTTAACTGTCTAGTTATAGAAAAAATATTTTTCTCATACATCTCCCATGCTTTAGGATTAAGATTGCTATTTGGTTTCCCATAAAGCATCTGAAATTTTCCTAACATAACATCTTCAAATCCATGTCTTAATATCTCTATAATTCCCTTTCTCTCAAGTTCAGAATGTAATCTGTTCATGAGATCAAATTCCCAGTTTTTTCCTTTAGCTTTTTTGTATCTATCCAATATTTCTGGCTGAGTTACCTCTAAAAATTCAAACAGATATTTTTTATCTATTGCAAAACCTTTATCATAATTTTCGTTATATCCCTGTCTGTAACCATCTTGGATTAGTATATCTTCAATGGTTTTCTCTAGTGTTATCTCCCTTGGTAATGACACATCTTCCTCCCCTTTTACTAATTTAATTTTTCAATCTACTCCTCAATCTCTCTCATAAGCATCTCAACTTCTCTATTTAATTTTTCAATTTTAGAGTAAATTTTTTCGAGTTGTTCGTTATTCTCGGCAGTTTTTATATTCTCAATATTTTTTGTTACAGTTGCATATTTGTTGTTAAAAGCCTGCATCTCTCCTAAAATATTTTCAAAACTTATTGTCCTACCCTCTTTTATCTCATGAGATTTTTTCTCTTCAGAAAGATTTTTCTTCATCTCTACAAACTCTTTTCTTGTTGTGATTTCCTTTGAAAGCACTGCATTTACAAGCTCTTCCTT
>JBOFTG010000119.1:0-9096 GCA_051651945.1 Fusobacteriaceae bacterium
ATAGTGATACGGTTTTCTCCGTCTAAGATAGAAGCGTTACGAAGGATTACATTTGCTGATTGAAGACTTTGTACAATCTGATTTAAACTGATTCCCATAGTTGCAATCTTGTCATTATCGATTCTTACATAGATCACATCTTGTTGAGCACCTGTAATTTGAACTTGACCTATCTCTGGAACCTTGAAAAGCAAAAGACTTTTAAGTTCTTCGGCTTGAATATAAAGCTCATCAAAAGTAAGTTCTTTACTGCTAAGTGCTGCAACAGTACCATAAACATCTCCAAAATATGTATTTATAATTGGTTTTTGAACTCCTTGTGGAAGTTTTGGAGTAACATATTCAATTTTATTTCTAAGTTGTGTCCACTCTGGATCTGGATTCCAATATTTGGCCTTTAAATTTACATAAACATTTGATTGGCCAGGCAAGTTTTTTGAATCTACATAATCTAAAGATTCCATACTTCTAACTTCGTCTTGAATTTGTTTACTAACAAGTTCTGCAACTTGTTTAGCTGTAGCTCCGGGCCAGTTAGTTGTGATAACAGCAGTTTTTATTGTATAACCAGGATCTTCAGCTTTCTCTGAGGAGAGATAAGCGAATACCCCGAAAAAACAGAGAAGTAAAACGAAGAGGTAAGTAGATACTCTATTTTTTATCGCTAGGGATGTGATACTCATACTATTTTTCCTCCTTTACTCCTAATTTAACATTTTGTCCATTGGTAATAACTGTATTTCCAGATGTTACTATATAATCTCCTGATTTTAAACCTGAAATTATTTCCACTCCTGTACTGCTTATCTCGCCAACAGTAATTTCTCTTTTTTCAACAACAGCTATTTCATCTTTTATATTTGTAAGTACCATTACAAAATTTTTCCCATCATTTCCTATCTGTACACTGTTTACAGGAGTGTATATAGTTCCTGCATCTTCATTTTTAAAGTCTACTTTTACAGAGAGCGTCATCCCAGGTTTTAGAGAAACTGTAGGATTTATTATATCCGCTTTTACAGGAAATGTATTTCCATAAGCATTAGATATAGCTCCGATATTAGAGACTTTACCTTTAAACACTTCTCCACCACTAATAGAACGAATAGAGACTATCTGATTTTCGTAGAGCTGATTGATTACAACATCTGAAACAGAAAATACAGCTTGTAGATCTCCGGACTCACTTAGAGTAAAAACAGGCGTACCAGCATTTACAGCTTCATTTAACTGAGCATCGACTTGAGCAACAATGCCATCGGATGGAGCTTTTAAAATAGTGTATTCTAGTTGATTTTTTGCAAAATCTCTATTTTGACCAGCAGCATCAAGTTGTGCTAGAGATGCTTGGTAGTTAGCTTTATCTTGCTCATATTGATTTTTAGAAATACTATTTCCTAAAAAAAGAGTTTTAGAACGTAGATAAACAGATTTAGCATTCATTATTCTAGCTTCAGCTTCTTGATATTGAGCACGTATTCCATCTGATTTTATCTGATATTCAGAAGGATCTAACTTAGCTAAAACATCTCCTTTTTTAACTTTACTTCCAAGATTAGCATATTTTTCAACTATTGTTCCTGCTACTCTAAAACTTAATTCTGAAATTGTTTTAGGTGCTACAGTTCCAGAGAACTCTCTAGTAATAATTGAATTTTCAGTATTTACAACCATGTATTTAACAGGTCTAATTGCCAAGTCGTTAGAAATAGGAGTTTCCTCTTTTTTACAACCTAAAAGTGCAGTTAATATAAGAATAAAAATAATCTTGTTTCTCATCTTTTCCTCCTATTTTGCTATAACTCTTTCAAGAGTTTTGATTTCTTGAGCTTTCTCCTCTTCTGTAGCAAAGAAGTTATATTTACCGATAGCTCTTTCTAAATTTACAGCAGAGATGAAAAAATTATATCTGCTTATTGTGTTAGCAAGCTCAGCTGAAAGAGCTGCATTTCTCGCATCTAAAATCTCAGTAACAGATATTGAACCGGCGGCATAAAGATTGGTTGAGATATTTAAACTTTTTTTAGCTGATTCAGCAGCTTTATTGGTAGTATAAGTTTGAACGTAATCGTTTAGCAATAAAGTTGAAAGAGCGTTTACATTTTCAGTAATCTCATTTTTCAGATTTTCTTTTTGATAGTCAAGAGAGTCTATTTGCGATTCGATACTCTTCTTACTCATACTGATTTCTCCTCCAGTAAAGAGTGGAAGCTCAGCCAATAAACCAGCACGCCATCCATTAGTTGGATTGTAGCTCGAGCTACCCTCACCCCAAGAATCTATAATATTATTTTTACTATATTGTCCAAAAGCTGAAATTTTAGGTATAACTCTTGATGTCGTTAAACTTCTACTCTGTCTTTTTAAAATTTTAATATTGTTTTCCAAAGCTAAAATCTGGTTGGAATTTTCAACAGCAATCTTAGAAAGAAAACCAAAGAGAAGACGGTCTTTATTTTCATCAAATAGGAATTTATCTAAGAGTTGTTCACTTAAGAAAAAATCTTTAGAGATAGTTTCTATATTCTCATAATCATATCTCATATCAACAGGTGCATTTAAAAGTGTGTTTAAAGATATTTCAAGATTTCTTAATTTCGAAGTTACTGAAGCAAGAGATGAAGTGGCATCAGAAAGAGTACTCTCCATTCTGTAAAGATCTTGAATTCCAGTGGCTCCAGTTTCATATTTTATCTTACTTATTCTTAAAAATTCTTTTATCAAATTATAATTATTTTTTTGGATATCCAACTGAGCTTTACTTTGTAATATAGATAGATAGGTCTTTGCAATATTGAATGTGTAATCTAAAACAGCTTGATTATGTTGAAGTTTACTATTTTCAAAGAGAACCTTCTCACTATAGACATTGGCATTTAAAGAATCGTCAAAAATAACTTGAGAAGCTACCAAAGTACCGAGCGTACTATTTTCAGGACCAGATATTAAATTAACTAAATCTTTATCCTGCTTTGTATATTGTAAATTAGCTCCCACTTGTGGAAGTAGTCTAGAGATGGAAGCAAAATAACTATAATTTTGGCTTTCAATAGAACTTTTAGAAGATTTTAAAACTGGATTATTATTAAGACCAATCTGTATAGCCTCTTTAAATGAGAGTTTCATATTTTGACTTTTACTCTTTTCTTTTACAAGATCCATATCTTGAATAAATAAGACATTTGGAAAGACTTGAATCTTATTAGCTATCTCGGTATTGAAAAATAGATTACCATCAATAGTTCCAAGATTCTCTACCATATTATCTATATCAGAAATTGTAAAGTTATAAAAATTAAAAGCTCCTGTTCTGACTCTTTTTTTCAATTCTGAATTTAAATTATAACCCATAAGCGAGTGCTGAGTTGCATCCGGATTTAATGATAAGATAAATGTGGGTAGATTCATAGAAGTTGCTAGATTAGCTACTGAGATTATAGTTTTATCATTTGAAATTAGATAAACTAAGTCGCTATTTTCGAAATTTTTTCTAAGTTCTTCAACCGAAAGATGTTCAGAGATAACTTTTGACTCTATTCCTAATTTTTTTATATCTGCTTTTGATTTTTTCGAGAAATTTTTCTCGTTACTCGATGTAACTATTGTAATTTTTTTTATATCTTTTAACTCTTTCATCTTATTCAAGTTAGAGATTAGATCTGGCTCACTATGGATATAAGAGATATTTGACGGCATATTTCTATCTATAGGATTTAAACCAAAAGGATATGTTACGAATTTATCTGTTCTCGGAATATAGATTTCTTCGTTATAGTTTAAAACAAAAATCCCATCAATATTAGGATTTTTTAACATAAAATCTACGTT
Organism: Fusobacteriaceae bacterium; assembly: GCA_051651945.1. Taxonomy (GTDB): domain Bacteria; phylum Fusobacteriota; class Fusobacteriia; order Fusobacteriales; family Fusobacteriaceae; genus JAGNZR01. The sequence continues at coordinate 3,829 of JBOFTG010000119.1, forward strand.
TGATTTAAGAGAACCTTTGTCAAGATATTTACGATCTATTATTTTTGGTGTGATTCCACTACCTTCAAAGTTAATATTAAGTTCTTCCTGAATAAGATTTTCAAAATAATTCCCTTTTTGAAATTCAGGTAGTATTACACCAACACCTCTACTAGCAGCAAAAGTTGTGAGAGATAAAATCAAGGAAATAAAAACTAAATTGAGCTTTTTAAACATACTTCTCCTCCTTATGAATACTTCTTAGAGTATTTATGATTCAAAAATAGGATTTCCTTTTTATTTTTATATGTATGGTAAGTTTTTTGACAGAAATATACTTTTGAAATTAAAAAAAATATGATATAATATTATGTTAAAATGGGCTTATACTATATCTGTTTTAGATAATTAAATTGAATAAATTAATATTCGGAGGAAAAAAATTGAAAAAAGCGATGATAATCACATATGGTTGCCAGATGAATGTCAACGAAAGTGCTAAAATAAAAAATATGCTTCAAAAAATGGGATATGAGATGACAGAAGAACTAAATGAAACTGATGCAGTTTTTCTAAATACATGTACTGTAAGAGAGGGGGCAGCAACTCAGATTTATGGAAAATTAGGAGAGTTAAAGATTCAAAAAGAGAAGCAGGGAACAATAATAGGTATAACAGGTTGTTTTGCTCAAGAGCAAGGAGAGGACCTGGCTAAAAAGTTTCCTATTATAGATATTGTTATGGGAAATCAAAATATAGGAAAGATACCACAAGCTATTGAAAAGATAGAGAGTGGAGATTTTAAAAGTGTTATATATATTGGAGACGAAGATGAACTTCCACCAAATATGGAGTCGGAATTTGACTCTAAATTTACTGCCTCAGTACCAATAACTTATGGGTGTAATAACTTCTGTACTTACTGTATAGTTCCATATGTGAGAGGACGTGAAAGATCGGTTCCAATGAATCAGATAATTGAAGAGATAAAAGGTTATGTAAAGAAAAATTATAAAGAGATTATCCTTCTTGGACAAAATGTAAATTCCTATGGAAAAGATTTAGAAACAGAAGAGAATTTTGCAAAACTTTTATCTGAGATAGAGAAAATAGATGGAGATTTTTGGGTAAGATTTATATCTCCACATCCTAGAGATTTTTCTGATGACGTTATAGAAGTTATAGCATCTTCTCAAAAAATAACAAAATCTGTACATGTTCCTCTTCAATCAGGATCAAGCCAAATACTTAAACTGATGAATAGAGGATATACAAAAGATCAGTATGTATCTCTTATAGATAAGATGAAGAGAAATATACCAGGCGTTTCACTTACTACAGACATAATAGTTGGATTCCCCAATGAGACAGAGGAAGATTTTCAAGATACATTGGACGTTGTTGAAAAATCTGGATATGAGACAGCCTTTATGTTTATGTATTCTGTAAGAAAAGGTACAGCTGCTGCTGAGATGGATGGACAGATAGAGGAAGATGTTAAAAAAGAGAGGCTTCAAAGACTTATCACTCTTCAAAATAAAATGTCTAAAGAATCAAGTGAGAGATACATGGATAAGATAGAAAAAGTTTTAGTAGAGGGTGAAAGTAGAAAGAATAAAGAGATGCTTACAGGTAGAACGAATACTAATAAGGTGGTTATATTTAAAGGTGATTCATCTCTTGCAGGAGAGTTTGTAAATATCAAGATAAAAGAATGTAAAACATGGACCCTATACGGAGACATAGTTTAATTTGGAGGTTGGATGCAGAATCTAGAAAGGTTTCTATTAAAAGATATAGTTGAAATTGGAAAACAGTTGGGATTGGATTTCGGGACAAAAACGAAAAAAGCAGAGATAATAGAATTGATAGTGGAATATTTTCAAGAAAACGAAGGTATGGCACTAGGTTGGGGAAGGCTAAATGTTCTTGCTGATGGTTATGGTTTTTTAAGAGATACAAATGTTGGAAAAGATGTTTATGTATCTGCAACTCAGATAAAAAAATTTAAATTAAGAAATGAAGATTCTGTTGTGGGAGAGGTTAGAGAACCTGTGGGAACAGAGAAAAATTATGGATTAAGAAAAGTTCTTTTAGTAAATGGAAGCACGACAACAAAAGCTGAAGCAAGAATTCCTTTTGATGAATTAAAACCATCTTACCCCACTGAGTTGATAAGACTTGAAACAGACTCTAAAAATATATCAGGAAGAATAATAGATCTTGTTGCTCCTATAGGAAAGGGGCAAAGAGGACTTATAGTTGCACCACCAAAGGCAGGAAAAACAGTTCTTATAAGTGATATAGCTAACTCTATTATACAGAATAATAAAGATGTTGAAGTTTGGATTTTGTTGATTGATGAAAGGCCAGAAGAGGTTACAGATATAACGGAGAGTGTAAAGGGAGCACAAGTTTTCGCTTCAACTTTTGACGAAGATCCTAAAAATCATATAAAAATAACAGAGATGGTACTAGAAAGAGCTAAGAGGAAACTTGAAGACGGAGAGCATGTTGTTATTTTGATGGATTCGTTAACAAGACTTGCAAGAGCTTATAATATAGTTATTCCATCAAGTGGAAAACTTATCTCGGGAGGTATAGATCCAAGTGCTCTTTATTATCCTAAAAAGTTTTTTGGAGCAGCTAGAAATATAAAAGATGGTGGAAGTTTAACTATAATAGCTACAGCTCTTATAGATACTGGAAGTAAAATGGACGACGTTATATTTGAGGAGTTTAAAGGAACAGGAAATCTTGAGATACAACTAGATAGGACACTTGCTGAATTAAGAGTGTATCCAGCGATAGATATTCAAAAATCTGGTACTAGAAAAGAGGAACTACTAATTCCTAAAAAGCAATTAGAAAAAATTTGGAGTATAAGAAGACATGTTGCACAACTCGATAAAGTTAATGCAACTAAAAAAATCATAGACAAGATAATAGAGACAAAAAGTAATGAAGAACTTTTAAAATAGATACTGATAGGGGAAAAAATTGAAGAGAATAGGATTTAATTTCTTAGTAATCTTAATTCTGATATTTTCATATAGTGTTGAACAGCTTGAGATATTTAATAAAGAGATTGTATCTTTAGATAAATTTGTTGATTATTACCCGGTTGATGATAGTGAAGAGGATGGAGAGCAGATACTTTCTGGAAACTTCTTCACACTTACTAGAGAGTATGGAGTCGATTCTGAAGAAGGTGAAGAACCTAAAGAAGTTGTTGTCGAAGAAACTAATTTAGAAGCTGAAACAAAACTTAAACCAGTTACTTTCAAAGAACATAGGATTCAAAAGGGAGAAACAATATCTATAATCGCTAAAAAATATGGGATAAAAGAAGAGATATTGAGATACAATAATAAAAACATAGGTAAAATAATTCAAATAGGTCAGAAAATAAAGATTCCATCTGAAAATATAATTGAGTATAAAGTTAAAAGTGGAGATTCTGTTTTTAGAATAGCTCAAAGATTCAATGTGAAGAGAGAAGTTTTAAGAGAGTACAATGATGTAAAAGATAGCACTCTTAAAGTTGATCAAACTCTTTACATAAAAGATCCGACAATAAAAATTGTAGTGGCTAAACCTGTATTGCCGAAACCTAAAACAAACGAGAAAAAATCTACTGTAAGAGAAAACGTAAAGGTAGTAAAAACTTTAAATTTCAAGATGCCGATAAAATATTCAGGAATTACAAGTGCTTATGGAACTAGATTTCATCCAGTATTGAAAAGATATATTCATCATGCCGGAATAGACATGAGAGCTAGATATATCGATGTAAAAGCTCCAAAAGAAGGAAAAGTAAAGTTTTCGGGATATATGAATGGGTATGGAAGAATCATAATAATAACCCATGATGGAGGATATGAAACGAGATATGCTCATTTAAATAAAGCTTATGTAAAGAAAGGTGATATAGTTTCTTCTGGAGAGAAAATTGCCCAGTCAGGAAATAGTGGAAGGTCAACAGGACCACATCTCCATTTTGAAATCAGAAAAAATGGACAGACTGTAGATCCTATGAGATACCTAAAATAGAAGATTTATAGGGGGATTCATATGAAAAAAAATGTGAGAATAGGGGAGCTTCAGATTGGTGGAGATGGTGAAATCATAATCCAGTCAATGACTAATACTAATACAGCTGATATCGAAGCCACAGTAAAACAGATACTAGAGCTTGAAAATGAAGGGTGCCAAATGGTTAGAATGACTATAAACACTCCTGAAGCTGGAGAAGCTATAAAAGAGATAAAAAAAAGAGTTAATATACCTTTAGTAGCTGACATACATTTTGATTATAGATTGGCAATTTTAGCTATAGAAAATGGAATAGATAAACTTAGGATAAATCCAGGAAATATAGGGTCTGAAGAAAATATAGAAGCTGTAGTGTTAAAAGCTAAAGAGTATGGAGTTCCAATTAGGATTGGAGTAAATTCTGGATCTATAGAAAAACATATTTTGGAAAAATATGGTCGTCCTACAGCACAAGGAATGGTAGAGAGTGCACTCTATCACGCCTCTCTTCTTGAGAAATATGGATTTTCAGATATAGTTTTATCTTTAAAAGCTAGTAATATTAAGATGATGGTTGAAGCATATAGAAGTATAGATAAGTTGACAAACTATCCTCTGCATCTAGGAGTTACAGAAGCTGGAACAGCATTTCAAGGAACGATAAAATCTGCAATAGGTATAGGGACTTTACTTCTAGACGGGATTGGGAACACCATAAGAGTATCCTTAACTGAAAATCCTGTAGAAGAGATACGTGTGGCGAAAGAGATTTTAAAAGTTTTGGGATTTAGAAAAGGAACAGAGATAGTATCTTGCCCAACTTGTGGAAGAACAGAGATAAATTTAATTAAATTAGCGAAAGAGGTTGAGGCAGAATTTAAAGATAGAAAAGAAAATCTTAAAATAGCTGTTATGGGATGTATTGTAAATGGACCAGGAGAAGCTCGGGAAGCTGACTATGGAGTTGCTGGTGGAAAAGGTGTTGCTCTTCTTTTTAAAAAAGGTGAAATTGTAAAAAAAGTGGATGAAAAAGATATACTTGTTGAATTAAAAAAAATAATAGAGATGGATTTAGAAGAAAAAAAATTTTAATTTAAACTTTTTTCAGACTTTTTAAGTCTAAATAATACGATTTCAAATGGAAGGTAATAAAAAATGATTGATTTTGATAAAATATTCGAGGAATATTTCGATAAAATATATTACAAAATTCTTGGAAGTGTTAAGAATGAGGAGGATGCTGAAGATATAGCT
>JBOFTG010000120.1:0-1595 GCA_051651945.1 Fusobacteriaceae bacterium
TCTTTAACTAAATCTGATATTCCAGGAACATCACTTCCTATAAAAGGAGTCAACAACATACTTTCTAAACATGAGATTGGTAAGCCCTCATATTCTGAAGTTAAAAGAGAGATATCTACCATCTTTAAGATATTTGCAATATCTGAACGATAACCTAAAAAACTAACCCTAGCATCTAAACCTAACTCTTTTGTTAGCTTTTCTAAATTGTCTCTCTCCTCGCCCTCTCCTAAAAATAAAACCTTATATCTAGATGGTAACTCTTTTAAAGCTCGAAGAGTTGTTTCGTGCTTTTTCACTCTATTCAATCTAGCTATTTGACAAAGTAGTATATTCTCTTTTTTATAGTCTAGCTTTTCTCTCTCTAAAGGTGACGATCCAAAATAGTATCTAACATTGATTCCATTTTGAATTATACTCGCATTTTTATAGTTTCCAATCCACTCTTTTAAGGCTTTTTCAGTTCCTGATGTTATACTAACTATCTCATCATATCTAGAATACATCCATCTATCTAAGTATCTAAATATCTTTTTTCCTCTTCTATTATTATTTGTACTGTGCTCTGTAGTGACATATCTCTTATCAGATAAAAATAAGCTTACAAATGCTGTCCAAAGCTGAGCTGAATATATATGGGTATGAATAACATCATAGCCTTTTAGAACTTTTAATAAACGAAAAATATTTTTAGGACTATATATATCCCATTTATGACTTAAGTAGATTACATCTACTCCATTTTCTAAAAGTTTTTTTCCATATATACAGTTTTTACTACTGAGCAAAATTACACTGAAATCTACATCTCTTTTTTGTAGCTCTAACGCTATATCATAGATTAATTTTTCTGCTCCACCTGAACCTAAATTATGATTGACTATCGCTAGCTTTTTCAACCCCATATACCTCTTTCATACTTTCTAATATATTCTCTATAGAATATTTTTCTATCTTTTTATAGTTGTTTTTAGAGATTGTGTTATATAGCTCTGAATTATATAGCAAATTTTCTAAAGCAAGAGCCGTAGCATCTATATCATTTACCGAAACTAAAAATCCATTTTTTTCATGCTCAACTATATCTCTATTTCCTCTTATATCTGTTAAAACTAGAGGTTTTCCAGCAGACATAGCTTCCATTATATTTCTTGGAAGTCCCTCTCTATAAGACATCGAGGCAACCATATCTGCTGAAGCTATAATATCCTTTATATCTTTTCTATAGCCTAAGAATGCTGCCTTTACACCTAAATCTTTAGCTAATTTTCTCAAAATCAGCTCTTGGTCTCCAATTCCTACAAATATCGCTCTTACACTTCTTCCCTTTAACCTCAATGCTTCTAAAGCTTTTAACAGCTGAGCTTGATTTTTATTTTTATTCAGTTCACCTATCATAAGAACTGTTTTTTCTGGTTCTCTAATAAGAAGATCTTTTCTTATTTTTTCACCATCTCCAATATTGTAGTTCAGTATATCTAATCCAACTCCATTTACCTTATAGCATCTACCATTTTTTCTCAATTTGAACTCTAATGATTTTCTATAATCCTCTTCATTTATTGTTATAAGTTTATCCGTCCATCTAGCAGCTA
>JBOFTG010000121.1:0-3632 GCA_051651945.1 Fusobacteriaceae bacterium
GGTGAGGTAGTTCACATCACCAATTATATTTCAATGCAACTCCATAACGATTCACATAACCGTCTTCTATCAAAAACCCTCCATAATGAACTCCTAAAACTATAGAATTCATAATTTCATTTTCTACAGAATATCTAAAGCTCCCTACATCATCATTATTTATGATATAGTCTTTTCTTTGAAAATTTTGAAGCCATGCCACTTCTAAAGAGTATAACCAATCCTCGTTTTGCTTTTCTATGACAACACCAACTTTGCCTAAAGGGCTCTCTCTTTTCATCCCATCTAGAAACCTATCTTTTCCCCAGGAATAATCAAATCCTACATATGGATAAATATTACAATCTAATTCATAATCATATTTGGAGTTTAATTCAAACCCCATATTAATCACTCTAGTGCTATAATTATAAGAATCAACAATATCACGCACTTTATTCTTTCCATCAGTATACCCACTAGATATTACAACAGAAAATAACTCACTACTTCTAGTCAAATAAATATTGCCACCCAAAGTTTCCAGCTCTCTTTTTCTAGTTTTAAAATTTTCCTCTTCAGCTTCCACATATCCATAACCCACCCCTATAATCCATTCTTCAAAAAACTTTCCAAACGTTCCACCAGTAACACCAAGACTTCTGTAACCATCTCCACTCTCATTTTCAAAATTTTGAAAATTTCCACTCATTTCATATGCAACTTTTCTAGTATATGCATATCCACTCTCTCTTATATTAATACTATTTCTAGCATCCATCTCCATTTTTGAAAAAGAAGCATATACAAAATTACCCAAAGAAAAAAAAGCACATATAATTATCTTTTTACAACTATTCAATTTACACCTCAAAAGAAAAAGATAAATCAGCTATTTTAAGACCATCCACAGCAGCACTCGTTATTCCACCCGCATAACCAGCTCCTTCACCAATAGGATAGAGGCCTCTAACAGATATCGATTCTCCTTTTAAATCTCTCGATATCTGTAACGGTGCCGATGTCCTAGTTTCTGGACCTATCAAATTAGCTTCACTACTTACAAATCCTCTGTGAATTTTGTTCCAATAATTCATTGCAGTTTTCATATTTTCAGTTACAAACTCTGGAAGTAGTTCTTCTAAATTTCCAGTTACAAGATCCATTTCATAGCTACTCCCTGATGTTTTTTTGCTTTTAATTCCTTTTAAAAAATCTTGACTGTTCTGATAGATAGCTCCACTACCAGCCATCTGATAAGCTTTTTTTTCTATTTTCTCTTGAAATTCCATTCCTGAAAAAAGATGATCTCCCATCTCATTAGCTTTTACAGCAACAACCAATGCCGAATTAGAATATTTCCCCATACGGTCAGAGTAACTCATCCCGTTCACAAGTGATCCTCCCTCTTCAGAGGATGCATTTACTACAACTCCTCCAGGACACATGCAGAAAGAGAAAATACCTCTCTCTTCTCCTCTATTATTATGAGTCAATGTATAGGTAGCCGTTCCTAGCTTCTCGTCTCCTGCATTTTCACCGAACATCATGTTATCTACAAACTCTCTTCTATGCTCAATTCTAGCACCAACTGCAAAAGGCTTATTTTCCATAGCCACACCTTTTCTATTTAGCATTCTATAAGTTTCTCTTGCAGAGTGACCAGTAGCTAAAATCAGATAGTCTACCTCTATTTTTTCAAAACTTTCTTCACGGTTCCTTATCTCTATTCCTGTAACTCTCTCATTTTCTATAATTATATTCTCAAGTTTGTGTGAGAAATAAAATCTCCCACCCATAGTTTTTATCTTCTCTCTCATATTTTTAACAACAACTTTTAAAACATCAGTACCAATGTGAGGTTTATAGTCCCACATTATCTCTTTTTGGGCTCCACACTCAACAAGAATTTGAAAAACCTCATCTATATAACCACTCTTTATCCTAGTGTTTAATTTTCCATCCGAATATGTTCCGGCTCCACCCTCTCCAAATTGTATATTAGAATCCACATTCAAAACTCCATTAGATATAAATTTCTCAATAGATTTATCTCTGTCATCTACACTTTCCCCTCTTTCGAAAATCATAGGTGAATAACCAAGTTGTGAAAGTCTATAAGCAGAAAAAAGTCCTGCAGGTCCAGTTCCTATTATAGCTATCTTAGAATTTTTAGGATATACCGGTTTTCTAATTATTTGCTCATTTTCTTTAACCAAATTTATCTGAGTCGATTCTGGAATTTTCACACTCGCTTTTAAAGCAACTTGAATGTTATAAACCAACTTAATATCCGTTTTTTTTCTACTATCTATCGATCTTTTTATATAATCGATTCTCTCTACACTATTTTTATCTATTCCTAACTTCTCCAAAAGGTCTAAAAGGTACTTATTCTGATTTACCTTCAAAGGAACTGTTAGGTTATTTACATTTATCTTCATCTCATCTCCCATATATATTTTACATTAGTATATTCTAGTATAACTTATTATCTTTTTTCAAGCAACAAAAAAAGAATCAAGTTACCTCGATTCTTTTTTCCTTGTTATTATTTTTTTGTTTTTTTAGCAGTTTTTTCTATTTTTTTAGGAGTTGCTACAGCAGTTTCAAGAGTTTTTCCAACTCTAAATTTAACTACTTTTTTAGCAGGAACCTCTATTTTTTCTCCTGACTGAGGATTTCTAACCTCTCTTGCAGATCTTTCTATAATTTCCCATTTTCCCCATCCTACAAAAGATACAGATTCTCCAGCAACTAAAGAGTGTTCAACAGTTGCCAAGAAAGCGTTTACCATTTTTTCAGCTTCCTTTTTAGTCAAATCCCCTGCTTCTAATGCAAATCTGTCAATAAATTCTTTTTTAGTCATTTAAATTCCTCCTACTTTTTTATATTTAGAAATTTTTTTCTGCAAGCTATACTCTACAGTAGTTTCTGATATATAATTACTTTTAGAATCTCTATTTTCCTTTTATTTAAGAAAAAAAATTTATTACCTTACAGATTCTTCACCTTTCTCGATAGCAACTTTATTCAGTGGAATCAATTTAGCTTTGCTTTCTCCAAAAACTTTAGGAAAAGCCTCAAGTATCGATTGTGAAGATACGACTCCAGTTTTCTCCAATACAGCTCCCAACATAACCATATTAGCTATTTTTAGATTTCCAAGTTCATTTGCAATATCATTTGCAGGTATATAGTATGTCTCTATATCTGTTCTCTCTGTTTTTCTATCTATAAGAGATGAATTAATAAATAGTTTACCTCCAGAAGCCAAAGATTTTTCGAATTTCAAAAGAGATGGCAGGTTCATCGCTACAACTATTGTCGCATCATTTACAACAACTGGAGAACCAACAGGTTTATCAGAAACTACCACCGAACAGTTAGCAGTTCCACCTCTCATTTCGGCTCCGTATGATGGGCACCATGAAACTTCTTTCCCTTCCAACATACCAGCATAAGTCATAAGCATTCCAAGAGACATAAGTCCCTGTCCTCCAAACCCAGCACATATAATTTTATTTACCATTATTTCCCTCCTTCTTATTCCCTAGTGGATAGTATGGAATCATATTTTCCTCCAACCATTTAAGTGAATCGATAGGAGAGATTCCCCAGTTTGTAGGACAAGTTGAAAGAACCTCAACTAT
>JBOFTG010000122.1:0-7903 GCA_051651945.1 Fusobacteriaceae bacterium
TCTTACACTTTTTCCCAATTTTTTTACAAATTTCAAATCTGAAAGTATTATTGGTCGTGCTGTAGAAAATGGAAAAATAGAGATAAATATAGTCAATATAAGAGATTACTGTTTTGATAAGCACAAACAAGCAGATGACATCCCTTTTGGTGGTGGAGCGGGAATGGTTATGAAACCTGAACCTCTTGTGAGAGCTTTAAAAGAAGTTAATGGAAAAGTGTTATATCCATCACCTCAAGGAAAGCATTTTAATCAAAAACTTGCACTTGATCTTTCAACTGAAGAGGAGATTACAATAATTTGTGGTCATTATGAAGGAATTGATGAGAGAATAGTTGAAAATTATGTGGACATGGAGATATCAGTTGGAGACTTTGTACTTACAGGAGGAGAGATTCCAGCTATGTTAATTACAGATTCGATAGCTAGAATGGTTCCAGGAGTTATAAAAAAAGAATCATATGAAAATGATTCGTTTTTTAATGGACTTTTAGATTATCCACACTACACAAGACCATCTGAATTTGAAGAGATGAAAGTTCCTGAAGTTTTAATGTCTGGTCACCATAAAAATATAGATGAGTGGAGATTAAAGCAGAGCTTGAAAAGAACCTTGGAGAGAAGACCCGATCTTTTAGAAGAGAGAGTATTCACGAAACTTGAGATAAAACTTCTTAAGCAGATTAGGGAGGAGAAAAATGATATATAAGCTTGGAGATAAAATTCCGAAGATAGGAGAAAATAATTTTATAGCTGATAATGCAAGAGTAATTGGAGAGGTTATCACGGGTAAAGATGTGAGTATCTGGTATTCGGCAGTTCTTCGTGCAGATTGTAGCAGTATCTCTATAGGTGACGGCAGTAATATTCAAGATAATGTTACTCTTCATGGAGATGTACCTTTTCCAGTGCAGATTGGGAAAGGGGTTACGGTTGGGCATAACTCTGTTGTTCATGGTTGTACAATAGGAGATAATTGTATAATTGGAATGGGAGCGATATTGTTGAATGGAGCTAAGATTCCAAATAACTGTATAGTTGGAGCTGGAGCTTTAGTCACTGAAAAGTTAGAAGCTGAAGAGGGATCATTAATAGTTGGTTCACCGGCAAGAGTAGTTAGAAAATTATCAGAAGAAAATATAAAATACATATCTTATGCTAAAAATTTGTATGTGAAAGATATAGAGATATATAAAAATTTAGAACTGATAAGAGATTAAAAAAGAAGAGAGGTTGAGATGAGAAAAAGTATATATTTAGCATTAGTACATTACCCAGTTTACAATAAAAATGATGATGTAGTTTGTACATCGGTAACAAATTTTGATATACATGATATTTCAAGAAGTTGCAAAACTTATGGAGTGAATCAGTACCATATAGTTGTTCCAGTAGAAGCACAAAAGATGCTGACTGAGAGAATAATAGGATACTGGCAAGAGGGAGCTGGAGGACAGTTCAATAAAGACAGAGAGGAAGCTTTCTCATCTACAAGAGTATACGAAAGTATAGAAAAATCAATAGAAGAGATAGAAAAACGTGAAGGTAAAAAACCAATGATAATAACTACTTCTGCAAAAACTTTTCCAAATTCAATATCATATAAAAATCTAGGTGAGCAGATAATAGAAGATGATCAACCATATCTTTTACTTTTTGGAACAGGATGGGGATTAACAGATGAGATTATGGATATGTCAGATCTAATTCTTGAGCCTATTAGAGGGGCTTCAGAATATAACCATCTTTCAGTGAGATCGGCAGTTTCAATAATTTTGGATAGATTACTCGGAGAAAATTAATATGGCAAAAGATATTAAAATCAGACCACAAGAGGATATCTTTCATAAAATTGGTCTGAAAGAGGTAAGAGTTAAAGAGATAAGATTTAATAAAAGGCACAGAAGGCTAGTCCTGAAGTGCCTTATTTCCTCTGTTCAGCATTTTTCAGAGATAGATATTTTAGAAGAAAAAATAAAGAAAAGTTTTGGAAATGAACTCGTAGTTACAGTAAAAATTGAGATAGAATCAGATGAGATAACTAGAGAGGATCTGCATGAGATAGTAGAGCGAGCTATAAAAAAGCTCAAGGAAAAAAGTGCTGTATCAAGATCCTTTTTATATTTCTATAGAGTTATAATAGAGTCAGATAAGATAACTGTTGAACTTAATGATCAAACAAGTATAGATACTTTAAAAGAAGCGGAAATAGATGTTAAACTTAAGCAAACTTTATCTAACATGGGTGTGAGCTCTTTAGAGATAGATTTCAAAGTAGGAGATTTTACAAAAAAACTTGAAGAACAAAAAAATTATGATAAAGAAAGTTTGATAAAACTTCACAAGAAATTAGAAGAGGAGCAAGAACAGAATCGTTCTCAAATAAAAAGTTCTCCAAATTCAAAAAAAGTTGATTCAAAAAAAGAAAATCCAAATGTTCAAAAATTTCAGACAAAAAATCGTGGTCTTAATGGAACTCCAATTACTATTGATGAATTTTTCTCAGAACTTCAAGAAAATGAAATCTGTCTTTTAGAGGGCGAGATATTTGCGATAGAGACAAGAGAATTAAGAACAGAAAAGACGTTAGCAGTTATAAGAATCACAGATATGAAAAATTCTGTTACTCTAAAAGCTTTTTTAGATAAAGGGAAAAATTTAGAAGTCAAAGTAGGAGATTATGTAAAAGCTTCTGGACGTAAACAGGTGGATAGATATGCCAATAATGAAGAGGGAGTTTTGATAACTGCTATTGAAAAGCAAGAAATTTCTAAAAAAATTAAAAAAGATAACTCTGAAAAGAAGATGGTAGAACTTCATACTCATAGTAAGATGAGTGAGATGGTAGGAGTTACAGACATAAAAGATATTATCAATCAAGCCCTAAATTTTGGACATAATGCTGTAGCAATAACAGATTATGGAGTTGTGCACTCTTTTCCGTTTGCATATAAAGAAGCTAAGGGCAAAGACATCAAAGTTATCATGGGATGCGAGATAGCTATGGTTGATGATGAAAGGGCTATGGTTTTAAACTCTAGAGATGTTGAAATAGAGGAAGAGACCTATGTAGTATTTGACCTTGAGACAACAGGTCTTAGCTCTCATAAATGTGAGATAACAGAGATTGGAGCTGTAAAGTTAAAAGGAACTAGAATAGTCGATACTTACTCTAAGTTTGTAAAACCAGAGGGCAAGATACCGGATAAGATAGTTGCACTAACAGGTATAACAGAAGAGATGGTTAGGGATGCCGACGGAATAGATAAAGTGCTTCCAGAATTTTTAGAGTTTGTAGGAGATGCAGTTCTTGTAGCACATAATGCTCCTTTTGATATGAGTTTTATGAGAAGAGATGCAGAAAAATTTCTAGGAAAGAAAATTAAAAATCCTGTTATAGATACTCTCAGAATGGCAAGAGATCTCTACCCAAATCAAAAAGGACATGGACTTAAAGCTATGTCGAAACTTCTTGGTGTAGGACTAGAATCTCACCATAGAGCTGTAGATGATTCTCAAGCTACTGCCAATATGTTTATAATTTTTCTTGAAAAATACAAGGAGATTGGAGCTAAATCACTTTTAGATTTAGAGGGTGGTTTTCCAGTAAATCTAAGAAGACAGGATAGTAAAAATGTTATGATCTTGGCTCAAAATAGAGTTGGACTTAAAAATCTATACGAGTTAATATCTGAAGCTCATATAAATCTATATGGAGATAAAAAACCAAAAATTTCTAAAAAACTTCTTAAATCATTAAGAGAGGGACTTTTAATAGGTTCATCAATGACAGCTCATTTTAAAAATAGTGGTGAAATTTCAGATGATTATTTTCTCTATGATTTTGAAAAACTTGAGAAAAGTATAGAGTTTTATGATTATGTAGAGCTTTTGCCGAAAATGGCATACAATGAACTTTTTGATGAGGGTGGAAGTGGAAGGCTTAGAGAATATTCTGAAATTGAGATTATGAATAAAACTATCTATGATATAGCAAAGAAAAAAGATATCTTAGTTACAGGAAGTTCAAATGTTCACTATTTAAAATCAGAGGAAAGTAAGATTCGTAGCATACTTCTTTATGGAAGTGGAACGGTATTTAATGAGAATCAGTATGAGACAGATAATGGTTTTTATTTTAGAACTACAGATGAACTTTTAAATGAGTTTGGATACCTAGGAGCTGAAGAGTCTTACGAGATTGTAGTTGGTAATAGTAACAAGATTGCAGATATGATAGAAAAGATAAAGCCTGTTCCAGATGGTTTCTATCCTCCTAAAATAGATAATGCAGAAAATATTGTGAGAGACATGACCTATGAAAAAGCTCATAGAATATATGGGAATCCTCTTCCAAAGATAGTTGAAGATAGAATAGAAAGAGAGCTTAAATCTATTATAGGTAATGGATTTGCTGTACTTTATCTCTCTGCTCAAAAACTGGTAAAAAAATCTTTAGACAATGGATATCTGGTTGGGTCAAGAGGTTCAGTTGGTTCTTCTATTGTGGCATTTATGATGGATATAACAGAGGTTAATGCTCTTTATCCTCATTATCTTTGTGAAGATTCAGAATGTAAACATTCGGAATTTATAGAGAGAGAGGGAGCTGGAGTTGATCTTCCTCCAAAAAATTGCCCAGAATGTGGAAAACCTATGAAAAGAGATGGACATTCTATACCTTTCGAGGTTTTTATGGGATTTGATGGAGATAAGGTGCCAGATATAGATCTTAACTTCTCAGGAGAGTATCAATCTGAAATTCATAGATATTGTGAAGAACTTTTTGGAAAAGAGAATGTATTTAAAGCTGGAACAATATCAACACTTGCAGAGAAAAATGCAATTGGTTATGTAAAAAAATATTTTGAAGATAAAATTGTAAAAGTTTCAGAGGCTGAGATAGTGAGATTGGCTCAGAAGTGTGAAGGAGCTAAAAAAACTACAGGTCAGCATCCTGGTGGGATGATTGTAGTTCCTGAAGGTCATTCTATATATGAGTTTTGTCCAGTACAAAAACCAGCGAATGATATGAAAAATGATTCGATAACAACTCATTATGACTATCACGTAATGGACGAGCAACTTGTAAAACTTGATATATTGGGTCATGATGATCCAACTACTATAAAACTATTACAGGAGTATACAGGGGTAGATATATATTCAATACCACTTGCAGATCCTGAAACGATAAAATTGTTTTCATCTACAGAATCTCTAGGAGTAAGTTCGGAAGAGATAGGTTCAGTAGTTGGAACTTTTGGAGTGCCAGAGTTTGGAACTCCGTTTGTAAGACAGATGCTAGTTGATACAAAACCAACAACTTTTGCTGAACTTGTTAGAATATCAGGACTATCACACGGAACAGATGTTTGGCTTAATAATGCTCAAGAGTTTGTAAGATCTGGAACAGCAACACTTTCACAGATAATATCGGTTAGAGACGACATTATGAACTATCTTATAGATCAAGGATTAGATAAGGGAACAGCCTTTAAGATAATGGAGTTTGTAAGAAAGGGGCAGCCTTCTAAAAATCCAGAAGGGTGGAAGAGTTATTCTGATCTGATGAAAGAGCACAAAGTTAAAGAGTGGTATATAGAATCTTGTAGAAGAATAAAATATATGTTTCCAAAGGGGCATGCTGTTGCTTATGTAATGATGGCGATGAGAATAGCATATTTTAAAGTTCACTATCCACTTCAATTTTATGCAGCTTATTTCTCAAGAAAATATGATGCTTTTAATTATGAGATAATGAGTGATATAGGCAAGGTAAAAGATAAGTTAAGAGAGTTATCTAGTGAACCAAAGCTTGATGTGAAACAGAAAGCTGAGCAAGCTCTTTGTGAGATAATAATTGAGATGAGAGCTAGAAAACTAGAGTTTTTACCAATCGATGTATACAAATCACAAGGAATAAAGTTTACAATCGAAGATGGAAAAATAAGAATTCCACTTATCTCTATGAATGGTTTAGGTGAATCTGTATGTGATAACATAATCGCAGAAAGAGAAAAAGGTAATTTTACATCTTATGAAGATTTAAAACGTAGAACAAAAGTTTCAGGAACTATAATGGAGAAATTAAAAGAGTTCAATGCTATAGAGAAACTTAGTGAGACAAATCAGAAATCTTTATTTTAAAAGAAAAAGAGTTCAAATCCAATTTGGGTATGAATTCTTTTTTTGTTGTATTGACTTTATTGTTTTGATAAGGTATAAATAAGTTGTAAATAGAACGAAAAAATTTAAAGGAGTGATGTGATGCCAAAGTATATGCCAGAACCATATAAGATTAAGATGGTTGAACCGCTAAAGATTATGAATAGGGAGGAGAGAGAAGTTGCAATAAAAGAAGCTGGGTATAATACCTTTTTATTAAAATCAGATGATGTATATATTGATCTTCTCACGGATTCAGGAACAAATGCTATGTCGGATAGACAATGGTCTGGAATCATGATGGGAGATGAATCCTATGCAGGAAGTAGAAATTTTTATCAACTTCAGAATACAGTAAGAGAGATATTTGGTTTTGAATATGTAGTTCCTACTCACCAAGGAAGAGGAGCAGAAAATATTTTATCTTCTATAATGATAAAAGATGGAGATTATGTACCTGGAAACATGTATTTTACAACTACAAGATTTCATCAAGAGAGAAATGGAGCAACTTTTCGTGATATAGTCGTAGATGAAGCCCATCAACCTGATAGAGATGATGTTCCTTTCAAAGGAAATGTAGATCTTAAAAAATTTCAAGCTCTTATAGATGAAGTCGGAGCAGATAAAATTCCATATGTATGTCTAGCTGTAACGGTTAACTTAGCTGGAGGACAGCCTGTTTCTATGAGAAACATAAGAGAGACATCTGAACTTGCACATAGATATGGAATAAAAGTTATGTTCGATGCTACAAGATGTGTAGAAAATGCATATTTCATAAAGGATAGAGAGGAAGGTTATGCTGACAAGAGTATTAAAGAGATAGTGAGAGAGACTTTCTCTTATGGTGATGGTTGTACAATGTCTGGAAAGAAAGATTGTATAACTAATATCGGTGGATTTCTATGCATGAATGACCATGATTTATATCTAAAGTCAACAGCTATGGTTGTTCAATTTGAAGGAATGCCATCATATGGAGGATTAGCTGGAAGAGATATGGAGGCTATGGCGATAGGACTTCAAGAAGCTGTAAATTATGAGTATATATCTCACAGAGTAAATCAGATTAGATATTTAGGAGAAAAACTTGCAGCGGGAGGAGTTCCAATGGTAAAACCCTATGGAGGCCACGCTATATTCTTAGATGCCAGAGCATTTTTATCCCATGTTCCACAAGAGGAGTTTCCAGCTCAAAGGCTGGCATCAGCTATCTATGTTGAATCTGGAGTAAGAACTATGGAAAGGGGTATAATATCAGCTGGAAGAGATATCAAAACTGGAAAAAATCACCATCCTAAATTAGAAACAGTAAGACTTACTATTCCAAGAAGAGTTTATACATATGCTCATCTAGATTATGTAGCAGAAACAATAATAGAACTTTATAATAAAAGAGAGACTCTTATGGGTCTTAAGTGGGAGTACGAACCTCAATATTTGAGATTTTTCACAGGAAGATTTAGCCTACTGAATAAATAATGTAAAAAAAGCTTATAATTCCCCTCAAAACATGCTATTATATACATGATTTTCAATGAATTGAAAATTGTTGGAGTTGTAATATCAAAAGAGGGATGGTCATGAAAAAATCAGATTATAGTTCAATAATGTTAGTAGGTATATTGTGTTTTTTGGGTTCTTTTATAAATACGATGGGATTTATAAAATACTCCTCTCCAGTATCTAATGTAACTGGAATTTTTGTAAAAGGTATGTATTCTGTAGTTAT
>JBOFTG010000123.1:0-1324 GCA_051651945.1 Fusobacteriaceae bacterium
AGTAAAGCTATTGAAAATGCACAGACAAAGATAGAATCTAGAAACTTCGGAATACGTAAAAATCTTCTTGAGTTTGATGATGTAATGAATCAGCAAAGAACAGTTATCTATCAAAGTAGAAACTCTAATCTTGAAAAAGATGATCTAAAAGAGAGTGTTGTTAATATGCTGAAAAGTGTTACTGAATCAGCAGTAATCTCAAGATTTGTAGGAGAAAACAAGGAGCTTTGGGATATCCAGGGTCTTGCTAACTTCCTATATGAGAAATATGAGTATGTTATCGAAGATCTAAATGATTATAAAGCTCATACTATCGAGGCATATGCTGAGAAAATATATGGTGAGCTTCTGAAAAAGTTTGAAGAGAAAGAGAACGATCTTGGAACTGAGCTTATGAGAAGAATCGAGAAATATATACTTCTTGAGATAGTTGATGCTAGATGGAGAGAGCACCTTAAAAACCTCGATGCCCTAAGAGAGGGTATATATCTTCGTTCATATGGACAGAAAGATCCAGTTGTTGAGTATAAGATACTATCTGGTGATATGTATGGAAAGATGATAGAGACGATAAAAGAGGAAGCAACATCATATATCTTTAAGGTGGTTGTAAAATCTCCTGAAGATGAGTATATCCCTGAGACACATGCCGAGATGGAGTATGATGATATCTGCTCTTGTGGAAGTGGAAAACCTTTTGGAAAATGTTGTGGAAGAGATTAATAGTAAAGAAATAGTGATTTGAGGAGAGATACATGAAGAAAACAGTGAATGCAGTTGCTATATTTTCCCTTATATTTTTTACATCATGCTCAATGATTTCTAAAAAATCTGAGATTTCAGAGGAAAAGTTTACAAAAGAGCAAGCTAAAAAATGGGAAGTTACAATAGATGAAAATCTTAAGAAAAATGCCCAGCTTCCAGAGTGGTATGGAGAGGAGAATGCAGCTTTCTACCTAAGAAAAACTGGAAAGATGAGTCAGAAAGATTTTGATTTCTTATCGTCTTTATCTAAAAAGAGCGAAGATAAGATAAGTGATGATGAGATGGAACAGTTTACCTCTCTCGTAAAAAAATATAACAAAAATCTGCCAAGAGAGTTTTATCTAAATGATGAAAATATAAAAAACCCAACTGGTTTAGTTAAAAAGATGGTTTCTGAATCTTACCTAAGAATGTCAAATCCATCTAACCATATATTCAGAGAGGTTGCAGATGTTAAAGAGTGGGAGCAGATAGTAACTTGGTCAAAACAAAGTGATATGTCTGAAAAAGATGTAACTAAACTTAGAAAGCTTCTAAATAAATTTATAAAAAGAACAGA
>JBOFTG010000124.1:0-2580 GCA_051651945.1 Fusobacteriaceae bacterium
CTAAGCCCTACAAATCTACTCGAGTGTGTTTCAATTGAGATAAAAAATCCTTTTTTGCTCAGTTCAATAAGACAGTTATAAAGTTCTCTCTCTTCATGAGGAACTAAAAACATTTCGGGATGCTCAAAAATAATATATGTTCCACCAGTTGATTCAATATTTTTATCTTGGATGAATTTCAAAAAATTTCGAATATTTTCTAGAAGAAAATTTCTGAAAAGTGAGGGGCTCACATATTGATTTTGAAACTCCTCGGGTTTTTTCAATAATTTAAATTCTGGAAACTTTATTTTTAAATTCCTCATAAAATTTAAAAGAGAGTCGGAAAGATGAAACATATCTGAGTCGATATGTAAAATATTGGTATCTCCTAAAAAATTGAGGTATTCAAAAAGAGTTATAATCTCACCGTTTTTTCTATAGATAAAAGGTGATGAACAGTTATAACGGAAGAGAGAGAGGGTTACCTCTCTCTCTTCTCTAAGAAAAATACCTTCTACTTTCAATGGGAGAGTTTTTTCTCCCATACACTCAATATTAAAAGATTCAGGATTTAAAAGAAACATAAGAGCTGAGTTAAATGCTGATTTACCACTATTATTGGCACCTATAAGTATTAGAAAGTTATTGAGAATAAGGTGTGTATGCTTTATAGATTTCCAGTTTTCTATTTTTATCTCTATTAATTTCATCTAGTTAACTTCTCCTTTTAAAATAATCTCTGTAAACAATAAAAACTACGATAACTGACTCGATTGTCCAGTGGAGAAGTATGATCTTCCATGCTGTAGTGAGTGGATATTTTTTTATATAGATAAAATATGTTGTTAGTGGTAATCGTATAAACCAGCTACAGAAAAAAACTATATAAAAAGGTTTTTTAGTATCGCCGCTTCCTTTCATGCCACCTTCTAATATCATGCAAAGAGCACTAGGAATCTGTGTGATTGCAGCAATTTTAAGGCAACTTGCTCCAAGTTTTATAACCTCTCTATCATCTCCATTGAGAAAAAGAGCTATAAGAACATCGGGAATAAGATAGAAAAGAAGAGCAGGTATACCCATAATAACAACTCCAATAATAGATGAATAGAGAAGATACTCTCGGACTCTTTTCATATTATTTTCTCCCATACTAAAACCAACAAGTGTACTACAAGCTATAGCTATTCCATATCCTGGCATAAAAGAGATACTCTCAATAGCAACCGTTATCTGGTTAGCTGCGAAAGCTTTGCTTCCAAGACTCATTATCATAATAACAGCTAGTAACCGTGCAATACTAAAAGCTCCCTCTTGAAGTCCTGCTGGTATAGAGAGGTTTACAAGCTCTTTGGTTTCAGATTTTTGTTTATTTTTGCAACCTAGAAGAAGTAATTTAAATGGAAGTTTTTTTAATTTTAAAAATATAAATCCAAGACCTGCAAAATTTGCAATTACAGTTCCCCATGCTGCACCATCTAAACCCAATTCTGGAAACCCAAATTTTCCGTAGATAAGGGTATAATCTAAAGCTATATTTATAATATTTATTACTCCTGCAACATATAATGGAGTTTTAGTATCTTGGCAACCTATAAAAACTGATGTGATAGAACTTCTCATCACATTAACGATAACCATAAGTGAGCAGATTCTAAAATATCTAGCTGCAAGATTTAAAACCTCACCTTCAGCTTTAGCAAATTTCATAATCTCATAAGAGTAAAAATAGAAGATGAAAAACATAATAATCCCGATATATAAAGTTATTCTCATTCCGATGTTGGATATTCGTCGAGCTCGCTCAATATCTTTTGCTCCCATAGCTCTTGAGATAACAGAAGTCATACCTATTCCTATACCCATTCCAACAAAAAGATTGGTAATTGTATAAAATATCTCAGAAGATAGCCCAACAGCCGAGACAGCTATCTCACCTCCATAATTTCCAACCATCATAGTATCTATAACCCAGATAAGCATATATAACATCATCTCACCAACAGCGGGAAGAGCAATTTTAAATATTTTTTTTATTACTTCAAACATCAGCACTCTCCCAAAAAGAAACCTTCACCCAACGGGTCATCTCTATCGATAAGAAGATGATTTATCCCTGTGATATGTGCTCGGGCACTTATCTGAGGAATAATGTAATTCACTCCATCTCTATTATAGCCATCTAAAATTTTACCGTGAAATTTTGTTCCTATAATACTTTCATAAACAAAATCTTCTCCAATTTTGAGTTTACCTTTATGATATAGAAGAGCCATCTTTGCACATGTCCCAGTTCCACAAGGGGATCTATCCAATTGTCCATTACCGAAAACAACTACATTTTTATTTTCTTTATTATAAAATTCAACTAAATCAACAGTTTTAATATGAGGAATCTCAGGATGTTTTGGAATAAAAACTCTGTTCACCTCTTTTAAGATACTCATTCCAAGCTCTGAAATTCTTTTACTATCACCTCTGTCAATAGATATACCAACCTCTTCAACAGCGACAAGAGCAAAGAAACTACCTCCAAAAGAGATATCGATAGAGATTTCTCTTTCTAACTCTGGAATCTGTATTTTTAAATTTTCGTGA
>JBOFTG010000125.1:0-5157 GCA_051651945.1 Fusobacteriaceae bacterium
AGAACATGACGAAAGTTTAGAAACAAAAAAAAGAGGAACAATTTCAAAAAAATCTGGATTAAAAATAGGTTATCTTTCACAAAATACAGAGTTAAACAGAGAAAATACTGTTTTTGATGAACTTATGGATGTATATCATGATTTACATATGGATTATCTAAAAATTCAAGAATTAAACCAGAAACTTGTAGAAGATATTGAAAATTTTGAAACTATTATGGAAGAGTTGTCAGAATTATCTTCGAATTATGAGCAAAGAGAGGGCTATAATTTAGAGTATAAAGTAAAAACTATACTAAATGGCCTTTCTATTCCAGAAAATATATGGGAAAATAAAGTTGGAGATCTTTCTGGAGGTCAATCTTCAAGAGTTGCACTAGGAAAAATTCTTCTTGAAGAACCCGAATTGTTAATTTTAGATGAGCCAACAAATCATTTGGATTTAAAAGCGATTGAATGGTTAGAAAAATATCTTAAAGATTATAAAAAAGCAGTGATATTGGTTTCTCACGATGTACTTTTCTTAGATAATGTAGCAAATAGAATATTGGAGATGGAAGCTAAAACAATAAAAAGTTATACAGGGAATTATACAGATTTTCAAATACAGAAAGAGGCATATTTAACAGGTGCTTTAAAAACTTATGAAAAAGAGCAAGATAAGATAAAAAAAACAGAAGAATTCATAAGAAAATATAAAGCTGGTATAAAATGCAAACAAGCAAGAGGAAGAGAGAAGATATTGAATAGAATGGAAAAAATGGATAATCCAATTATTCCAGTAAGAAAAATAAAATTGAAATTTCAGATAAATAATGCAAGTGCAGATAGAGTTCTTAGAGTTGAGAAAATTTCAAAAAGTTATGAAGAATTAAAACTTTTCTCAAATTTAAATTTGGATATGTATAAGGGAGATAGAATAGGTGTAATCGGAGTTAACGGAGCTGGAAAATCAACTCTTTTGAAAATAATAAATGGATTAGAAAACCAAGATTCAGGAAATTTTATAATAGGTGAAAGAGTAAGTATAGGATATTATGACCAAAATCATAGCAGTCTAGATTATAGAAATAATATTTTAGAAGAACTTATGGAAACTGCACCCCTTACATATGAGGAGGCAAGAACTCTTGCAGGAGGTTTTCTTTTTACTGATGATGAAGTAGAAAAAAAAATTAATATGTTAAGTGGTGGAGAGAGAGCGAGAGTAGAATTTATGAAGCTTATACTTAAAAAACCTAATTTTTTAATATTTGACGAGCCAACAAACCATTTAGATATATATTCTCGTGAAATTTTAGAAGAGGCGTTAGAAGAATTTGAAGGAACTTTATTAGTTGTTTCTCACGATAGATATTTTTTAGAAGCTACAGTAAATAATATTTATGAAATTAATACCGAAGGAGCTACTCTTTTTAAGGGAGATTACAATGCTTATATAAATCAAAAAGAGAAAAAGATTAAAGATGAAACAGCATCTCTCTCATATGAAGAACAAAAAAAAGCAGGAAACAGAGTTAAAAATCTAGAGAGAAAAATTATTCAGATAGAAGAGAAGATGGAAAAAATAGAAGAAAAAAAAGCTATAAAAGAAAAAGAATATGAACTTGCTGGAAGAGAAAATGATTTAGAAAAATTAATGAAAATTCAAGAAAGTCTTGATAAATATGAGATTGAACTCCTAGCGATAATTAGCGAATGGGAAAAAAGTGAAGAGGAATTAAGTGAATTAAAAAATTAAAAAACAGATAAAAACAATTTTAAATAGTAAAAAAGCTTTTAAAATTATGAAAAGGATGGTATAATTACTTTTGTTAGAGTGAGGATTTATATTTATATCATTTTTTTGACAGAAAATAAATTGTTGACTTTTTGTTATAAAATGATTATAATATCTGAGTTATAATAATAATTATAAAATAAAATTATATGGAAGGAGGGTACAATGCCTACTTTAAGTCAATTAGTAAAGAACGGAAGAAAAGTATTAACAGAAGCAAGTAAGTCGCCTGCTTTACAAGGAAACCCACAGAGAAGAGGAGTTTGTGTAAGAGTTTATACTTCTACACCTAAGAAACCAAACTCAGCTTTAAGAAAAGTTGCCAGAGTAAAATTAACTAACGGAATAGAAGTAACTAGTTATATTCCAGGAGAAGGACACAACTTACAAGAGCACTCGATTGTTCTAATAAGAGGTGGAAGAACAAAAGATTTACCAGGAGTTAGATATAAAGTTATCAGAGGAGCTTTAGATACTGCTGGAGTTGCTAAGAGAAAACAGTCTAGATCAAAATATGGAAGCAAAAAAGCTTAATTTTAGGGAGGTGTAACGAATGTCAAGAAGAAGAGCAGCAGAAAAGAGAGATGTATTACCTGATTCAAGATACTCAGATAAGGTTGTTACTAAAACAATAAATGCATTCATGAAGGATGGAAAGAAATCTATAATAGAGGGAATTTTCTATTCTGCAATGGATTTAATAAAAGAGAAAACTGGTAAAGAAGGATACGACGTATTCAAACAGGCTCTAGAAAATATCAAACCACAAGTTGAGGTTAGATCAAAAAGAATCGGAGGAGCTACTTACCAAGTTCCAGTAGAAGTTAGAATTGAAAGACAACAAACTCTTGCACTTAGATGGTTAGTTAACTATACAAGAGCTAGAAAAGAGTATGGAATGATAGAGAAATTAGCAGCTGAGCTAATAGCAGCATCTAACAATGATGGAGCTACTATCAGAAAGAAAGAAGATACTTACAGAATGGCTGAAGCAAACAGAGCTTTCGCACACTACAGAGTTTAATTCTATTAAAACTTTCGACAATAATTAAAATTATTAAAGTTTTTTCATAGTAGATTCGAGGAGGAAGTATTAAATGGCTAGAAAAGTATCTTTAGAGATGACTAGAAACGTAGGAATCATGGCCCATATCGATGCAGGAAAGACTACTACTACAGAGAGAATCCTTTATTTCACTGGAGTAGAGCATAAAATTGGAGAGGTTCACGAAGGTGCCGCTACAATGGACTGGATGGAGCAAGAGCAGGAAAGAGGAATAACAATAACTTCTGCTGCAACTACATGTTTCTGGAAAGAGCATAGAATAAACATAATAGACACACCAGGTCACGTGGACTTTACTGTTGAGGTTGAAAGATCTCTAAGAGTATTGGACGGAGCAGTTGCAGTTTTCTCTGCAGTTGATGGAGTTCAACCACAATCTGAGACTGTTTGGAGACAAGCAGATAAGTATGGAGTACCAAGAATAGCTTTCTTTAACAAGATGGATAGAATCGGTGCGGATTTTGATATGTGTGTAAACGATATCAGACAAAAATTAGGATCTAATCCAGTTCCTATTCAGTTACCAATCGGTGCTGAAGATCAATTCGAAGGTATTGTAGACCTAATCGAAATGAAAGAAATTGTTTGGCCTCTTGATACTGCAGATGGAAAAAACTTCGAAGTTAAAGAGATCAGATCAGAGCTTAGAGAAAGAGCTGAAGAAATGAGAAGTACTATGGTTGAGTCAATCGTTGAGACTGATGATACTTTAATGGAAAAATTCTTCGCTGGAGAAGAGCTTACAATCGAAGAGATCAATACTGCTCTAAGATTAGCTACAATCCAAAACATAGTTGTTCCAGTAACTTGTGGAACTGCTTTCAAAAACAAAGGAGTTCAATCTTTACTAGATGCAATAGTAGCATTTATGCCATCTCCACTTGACAGAAAGTATTCAGAAGATTCTGAGGCTGGAGTTATAGTTGGAACAGATGTTAAAGATGAAAATGTAAGCGTGTCAAGACCAGTTTCTGACGATGCTCCATTCTCAGCACTTGCATTCAAAATAATGACTGACCCATTTGTTGGAAGACTATCATTCTTTAGAGTTTACTCTGGAGTTTTAGAGAAGGGATCTTATGTTCTTAACTCTACTAAAGCTAAAAAAGAGAGAATGGGAAGAATACTTCAGATGCATGCTAACAAAAGAGAAGAGATTGAAATAGTTTACTGTGGAGATATCGCAGCAGCAGTTGGATTAAAAGATACAACTACTGGAGATACTCTATGTGACCTAAGCAATCCTATCGTTCTTGAGAGAATGGTATTCCCTGAGCCAGTTATATCAGTTGCGGTTGAACCAAAAACTAAAGTTGACCAGGAAAAAATGGGAATCGCTTTATCTAAGCTAGCTGAAGAGGATCCTACATTCAGAGTTGAAACTGATCAGGAAACTGGACAAGTTATAATCTCTGGAATGGGAGAACTTCACCTTGAGATACTTGTAGACAGAATGAAGAGAGAGTTCAAAGTTGAGTCAACTGTTGGTAAGCCACAAGTTGCATACAGAGAGACAATCACTGCAACTGTTGATCAAGAAGTTAAGTACGCTAAGCAATCAGGAGGAAAAGGTCAATACGGACACGTTAAGATCACTCTTGAGCCAAACCCTGGAAAAGAGTTTGAATTTGTTAATAAAGTTACTGGAGGATCTATCCCTAGAGAATATATTCCTGCAGTTGAAAAAGGATCAAGAGAAGCTCTTGAGGCCGGAGTAGTTGCTGGATACCCACTAGTTGATGTTAAAGTAACTCTATTTGATGGATCATACCATGAGGTTGACTCATCAGAGATGGCATTCAAAATTGCTGGATCTATGGCTCTTAAGCAAGCCGCAGCTAAAGCAAAACCAGTTATTCTTGAGCCAGTATTCAAAGTTGAAGTTACAACTCCTGAAGAGTACATGGGAGATATCATCGGAGACCTTAACTCAAGAAGAGGTATGATTGGTGGAATGACTGATAGAAACGGAGCTAAAATCATCACTGGTAAAGTTCCACTTTCTGAGATGTTTGGATACGCTACTGACCTGAGATCAAAATCTCAAGGAAGAGCAACTTACTCTATGGAATTTGAAGAGTATACTCCAGTTCCAGCTAATATCCAAAAAGGTATTATGGAGCAAAGAGGAAAATAATTATAGTTATAAATATATAGTTTAGGGAACTAGCAATAGTTCTCTAAACTCATATTTAATATAAAAAAAATAAAAAAACAATAAACCCTTAGGAGGAAAACAAAGAATGGCTAAAGAAAAATTCGAAAGAAGCAAGCCCCACGTTAACGTTGGAACAATCGGACACGTTGACCA
>JBOFTG010000126.1:0-4725 GCA_051651945.1 Fusobacteriaceae bacterium
CAAAACCTTCATGAACTTTCTTAAATATTATTTTGCTAAGAGATTTATTTTGAAGTTTCTCCATCATCTTAAATATTGAACTTGTTACAGATGAACTATTTATCTTATCCATTATCTTTTTATGTAGGGCATCCCAAAGCCTAGGAACTCCTAACATTATTGTAACTTTATACTCGTTAAAAGCATCTATCATAGCTTGAGAGGATAGTTCTTTTAAAAAAACTATCGTAGAACCTTTAAAAAACGGAACTATTCCAGCACCTATAAGTGAAAATATGTGATGTAAAGGAAGAACAGCCAGTACTATATCGCTTTTCTGATACATATTATACTTATCTAAACCTTCAATATTTACAAGAACATTATCAAAAGTCAACATTACACCTTTTGGCTCTCCTGTTGTTCCAGAAGTATATAACATAAGTGCAAGCTTGTCAGGGTCTGGTGTTCTTGTAACCATATCTTCACCTTGATACTCCGGCTTATGCTCATCTACAACAATAACTGGAATATCCATCGACGTTGCTTTTAATGCTTCTGCAACATTTATCCTATTTTTTTCAGATGTAAATATATATTTGGGATTTGAATCTCTGAAATAGTATTGAAGATCCTCACTATTAAAAGTTGCATCTAAGCAGACATTAATACCTTTTTTATCCCACACTCCTAAAAATGAGTAGATAAGTTCCGGACGATTTTCCATATATATAATAACTTTATCTTCCTCTTCTATATCAACTATCTCAGAGTATCCCTTTACTCTTCTTATCATCTCATTATAAGATATCTTTTCTTCACCATAAATAATAGCAGTTTTATTATAATCTTTTAAAAAATCCATAATTCCCCCATTTTTTTTATAATTACACTTGTAATATATTTTTTAATAATTATATCACACCCGTTATAAAATATCAATGGTTTAACTAATTTTCCACTATTGCGTTCTAATAGTTCAGATATTCCTCGATCTTACCTCTAGATTCCGTCACTATCTCTTCCACACTTAAATCTTTTGGGGATATAACATCTAAAATCTCTATTTTCATCTCACCTTTTGACGGTCTATTTTGACCAGTTGGCATCAATTCATAGGCTCCTTTTATTCCAAAAACAGTTACTGGAATCTCTAACTCTTTAGAAAGTATTGCAAAACTTTTTTTAAACTCTTGTAGTTCACCATCTCTTGTTCTTGCACCTTCTGGGAATATCAAAATATTTTTCCCATCTTTTAAAATTTTTGCAGCCACTTTTAAAGTTTCCATTATATTCTTATCCATATCCACAAGAATAACATTTGATCTATCTGCAAACCATTTTCTAGCTGTCGATGAAAAATGAATAGATGTAGCTATAGAATATGTTTTAGCAGATGTCTCAGCATCTAGCATCTGACCAAAAGCAAAAGCATCCATCATAGACTGATGATTTCCTACAAATATAGTTGGTGTTTTTGGAATCTTACTCTCTCCTACTTTTTCAAGTTTTATGTAGCTACTAAAGAACGGCTTAAATACAAGCGAACCTGCCAATCTTCCCAGACAATCTGATTTTGGCATAGCATTATTTACAGGCATACTGAATATTTTTTTCCAGTCAACATCCACTTCTCTAAACTCTCCACCTTTTATTCTAACCATATCTGCAATCTCTTTTACAAGTTTTGTCTTAGCAAGATCCTCTTCTGGAAATACTATTCCAAAAGTCGATTCTATAAATGCAATCAGTTCAACATTATCTAAAGAGTCAAGACCGATATCAATCTCGATATGTGAATCTGGTGTAATCTCAACATCTCCGTGCAATTTTTCTAAAAATTCTTTTATCTTTAAATATTCAGAGTTTTCTATATAATCACTCTTTTTTACAACTTTTTTCTCCTGTTCTCCACTAGCTTCATCTAGATCATATCCATCAACCAAAGCTGAAAGCTTAAATCTCTGAAGTTTTCCTAACCTAGTTTTAGGAAGTTCTTCTGTCACTATTTTTGTCTCAAGTATCTTTCTATACTTAGGAGCTGTCACGTTATATTTATCTATAATCTCCCACTTTAAACTTTCTTTTATATTTACTATACCTTTATTTTTAGCTTTTTCAAAATCTGGAAATATAAGAGCCATAAGATGTTTATTGTGCTCTATTATAGCCACCTCTTTTATAAGTTCGGTACCTTTTAGTAACTCTATCTCTATATCATTTGGATTAATATTTTTTCCATTAGATAAAACTATCATCTCTTTTTTTCTTCCAGTTATAACAAGATGATTTCCATCAAAATGTCCTAAATCTCCAGTATGAAACCATCCTTCGGAATCTATAACTTCACTTGTAGCATCAGGTTTATTGTAATAACCTTTCATAACATTAAGACCACGAGCAAGTATCTCTGCGTCATTTCCTATCTTAACTTCCACTCCAGATATAGGTGTTCCAACCGATCCAACCTTAATATTTCCAGGTCTATTAAAACAGATAATTGGAGATGTCTCTGTAAGTCCATACCCCTCTATCATAACAAAACCTAGAGTTGTAAAATCTTTAGCTATCTGAGCATCAAGTTTTGCTCCTCCAGAAGCTAGCAGTTTTATATGTCCGCCAAAAGCCTCCTGTACTTTTTTAAAGATAATCTTATTAAGTGATGGGTTTTTCATTTTTTCACAAATTTTAAAAAGTGTTGCACTTACCTTGCTACTATTTATCTTCCCCATAATTCCCTTATGGAACATCTCCCAAATTCTTGGAACTCCCATAACTACAGTTATCTTATATTTCGCAAGAGCAGATTTTAGAGCATCCGAAGATAGCTCTTTCAATATCACAACTAAAGAACCAAAATATATAGGTACCATCAAGTTCGAAGTCAAAGATAATACATGGTGGAAAGGTAGAATAGCTAATACTCTATCGTCTTCACCTATAATTCCTATCTCATTTATACCTTTCATATTGGACATCAGATTACCAAAACTCAACATAACACCTTTGGGGTCTCCAGTAGTTCCAGATGTATATAATACTACAACAGTTTTATCATCCGAAGGTGATTTTATTACAGCATCCTCCGATGCAAAATTTTCAGGTATATTCTGATCTTCAAACTTTATTATCTCTATCTCAAAACCAGAGATATTTACAGCTTCTTTAGCTGTATTATAATTATTCTCTGAAACAAATATATATTTTGGAGAGCTATCTTTTATAGCATAAACAAGTTGTTCAGCTGTATAACCAGCATCTAAATTTACAGCAACCCCCTCTCTATCCCATATAGCAAAAAAAGCATAGATAAACTCTGGACGATTTTCCGAGAATATAACTACCCTGTCATCTTTTTCTATATTTAATTTTGATCCATAATATTTCGCACCATTAATAAATTGAGCATAACTATACTCAATCTCATTAAAGATTATCGCAGTTTTCTTTCTATTATATAAAAAATTCATATCTCCTCCTAGAAGCTCTTCTGTTACAAGTTTACTATATTTTACTCTATGAAATGAAAATTGTCTATTCTATTGAGAAAAAAATAGCCGTTAAACATCGCTGTTCAACGGCCACTTCCTCTATCTTCCAGATATTTCAATTACTTAGAAGTTAATTTTTTTATCTCATTTGCTACAAATTCAACAGTTGGACCAACTACTACTTGAACCGATGTTTTAGAAGGTTTTAAAACTCCCGAACTTACACTTTTTATCTTTTTCTCATCAATTATAGAGCTATCTCCAACTTCAAATCTGAGTCTTGTTGCACAATAATCTACATTTTCAATATTCTCTCTACCACCCATAGATTCAACAATAATTGTAGCTATCTGAATATATTTGTCTTCTCCTTTTATTTGGACAGTTTCAACTTCATCTTCCTCATCTTCCTTACCAGGAGTCTTAAGGTCAAATTTAGTTATCACGAAAAGAAACACAAAATAATATATAAAGTAGAAAACTATACCTTGAGCTATAAGCATATATGGTTTATTGGCTAGTGGAAGTCTCGAAGATAAAACCATATCTACAAGTCCTGCTGAAAATCCAAAACCAGCCATCCAACCCATAGATGATGCTATAAATAGCGAAATCCCTGTCAATATTGCATGAATCAAGTAAAGTCCTGGTGCCACAAACATAAATGCAAATTCTATAGGTTCTGTAACTCCTGTGAAAAATGTTGCAAATCCTGCTGCTACCATTATCGATAAAATCTTATCTTTATTCTCCGGTTTAGCTGTTTTTATAAATGCTGTTGCAGCTCCCAAAAGTCCAAACATCATTATTGGAAAGAATCCCGCTTGATACATTCCTGTTACACCCTTTGTTCCTGTTCCAGCCCAGAAATTTCCAATGTCATTTATTCCTGCCACATCAAACCAAAAAACTGAGTTAAGTGCATGATGAAGACCAACTGGTATTAAAATTCTATTTAAGAATCCATAGATTCCAGCACCTATTGGACCAAGTTTTGAAATTAGTATTCCAAAATTTACAAGACCCGAAAATACAACAGGCCATACCGCCATAAGAATAAAAGAGACAACCATCATAACAACCGATGTTATAATTGGAACCAATCTCTTTCCTGAGAAGAAAGCTAATGCTCTTGGTAGCTCTGTCTTACTAAATCTATTATAAAGTTCAGCTGCTACTACACCACAAAGTATTCCGATAAATTGATTTTGAATCTTTCCAAAAGCTGCTGGAACCTCATTTGCAGGTATTCCTT
>JBOFTG010000127.1:0-16185 GCA_051651945.1 Fusobacteriaceae bacterium
CCTATAACGACAACCATTTTCTTGTCTGTAACAGGATAACCTGTTTCCCTATCAAGAATATGATGGTATTTTTTACCATCTATCTCTACAAATGTCTGATAATCTCCAGAAACTCCCATAGATTCATCTCTTAATTCCACTATTCCTAAAAGTTCTTCTGGAAAATCTGGATTTTGAATTCCAACTTTCCAAGCTGTACCATTAGGTTTTCCTCCAATAGTTGCAATGCTCGAAAGAGATGAAACAAACCCAAATTGTATTCCTTTTTCTTTTAAAATATCAGCAGCTTTTTCAACTGCATAACCTTTTAAAAAAGATCCAGTATCTATCTCTTTGACAGGAGATTTTATTGTCAGTTTATTTTCATTCAAAACTATATTTTCATATCCTATCGTTTTTTTAGCTTCTTTTATCTCATCTATAGTAGGAACTTTTTCTTTATAATCTTTTAGAAATCCCCAAACTTCTAAAAGTGGATAGATGGTTATATCATATTTTTTTTCTGTAATTTCAAAAACTTTATTTACCTCAGTAAATAGATATATCCCCTCTCTGTCTAACTCTATGCTTTTTTCACCTTCAGGAAGATTGTTTAATCTGTATATCTCACTATCTATATTCTTACTATTATATTTTTTATCTATTCTCTCCATCTCATCAAAAGCTGATTCTATAGCATTCTTGGCTGCTTTTTTATCCTCTGCATATACAATCATCTTAACATAGGTTCCGAAAATGAATCTTTCTTCATCATACTTGATGAGCTCTTTTTCTTTACATGAGGTAAAAAGAAAGAGTAGCATGCTAATTAGCACTACTACTCTATTTCTATTAATCCATGACATCTAGATTTTCCTCTAAAAGTTTCTCTTCAGCAGCCATTTCCTCAATATCTCCAACTGTAAGATTTCCAGCTAAAATCTCTTTGAAACATCTTTTTATAGTCGTTTCTTTTTCTCCATTCTTTGCAGTTGTTTGAAACCCTAAATCTCTTGCTCTTTTTCCAACTACCATTGCAAGCTCATATTTATTTGGTATTTTATATATAAGATCATCAAAAGTTATCTTTTTTTCCATTTTTTCCTCCAAAACTATTATTTACTCTCTCTTTCAATAATATCAATCAGAGCATTACATGCCTGCTCTACCCTCTCATTTATGATTACCTCATCATAACAGCTCTCGTATTCTAGCTCTTTCAAGGAGTTTTTTAATCTCAGTTGAACAACTTCTTCTGCCTCAGTTCCTCTTCCTCTAAGTCTTCTCTCAAGATCTTCGGGAGTGGGAGTTTTGAAGAATATCATATGTACTTCAGGATATATTTTTTTGACTTGTATTCCACCTTGGACATCTATCTCAAGTATAACATTTTCTCCTCTTAAAACTCTTGTCTCAGCTTCCACCTTAAGAGTTCCATAGTAGTTTCCATGCACGTTTGCATATTCTAAAAATTCATTTTTTTGAATTTTATCTTCAAACTCATCTTTAGACAGAAAATGATATTCAACCCCATCTTTTTCACCTGTTCTCGGCTCTCTTGTTGTTGCAGAAACAGCAAGATTTATGCCAAGCATTTTGCGAACTAACTTACATACTGTAGATTTTCCTGCACCACTTGGTCCTGAAACTACAAATAAATTTCCTTTTTTCATAGTGCTCTCCCATTGAATAATGTTTAAAAAATATGAGGCTACTCAATGAGTAAGCCTCTATATTTTTTGTTGAATTAGTCTAAGTATTTTGCTGTAACATTTTTATATGCACTAAATCCTGTTCCAGCAGGTATTTTCTTACCTATGATTACATTTTCTTTAAGTCCCTCTAGATAATCTTCTTTTCCTTCAATTGCTGCATTTGAAAGAACTTTAGTTGTCTCTTGGAATGACGCTGCAGAGATGAAACTTCCCGTATTAACAGCGGCTTTTGTAATACCTTGAATTACATAATCATATTTGATTGGTGTCTTCTCAGCTTTTACAAGTTCAATATTTTCTTGATCTATTATTCTCTTTTCAACAACTTCATCCTCTAAGAATAAAGATGATCCAGAGTCAACTACTCTTACTTTCTTAAACATCTGCTTAACGATAATTTCAATATGCTTATCGTTTACTCCAACCCCTTGATCTCTATATACTTGCTGAACTGACTCTAGAATGAACTGCTCTGCAGCAACTAATCCTTGAATATTCAGTACGTCAAATGGAGATCTTGGTCCGTCAGTAAGTTTGTCAGCTGCTTTTACAAGCATTCCATCTGTAACAACTAAGTGTTCTCCAGCTGGAATTAGATATTCTTTAAACTCATTAACATCTGATGTAGATCTAACAACAAGTATTCTCATACCTTTTTTCTTTCTGCTTGTTATCTCTATTTTTCCATCTATCTCAGTCAATATAGCTTTTCCTTTAGGATTTCTCGCTTCAAATAGCTCCTGGATTCTTGGAAGTCCTCCAGTGATATCTTTAGTTCCCTCTCCCTCTTTGATGATTTTTGCTATTGTTTGACCTTTTCTAACCTCTTCTCCCTCTTTTACCATTAGGTAAGCTCCGAAAGGAATTGGATAGCTCTCTTTTTTGTTACCTTCCTCATCATAGATAAGTACTCTTGGAGACATATCTCCAGTCTCTACTGGTTTAACAGCAAGATACTCTGTTACATCAAACTTTTCATCATAATTTTCTTTGATATAAAGTTCTCTGTATTCAATCTTACCATCTTGGTCAGCAATGATAGGTATATGATATGGATCAAATGTTACTAAAGCATCTCCAATCTCTATCATCTGTCCATCTTCAACTTGAAGTATAGATCCTGAAGCAATCTCATAATCATAATCTCCAATTAGAAGTTTAGCTGACTGAGTAACTACGATTCTCTCATTAGTTTCCTCATTTAAAAGAATTTTTACATCTTTAAATTTAACTTTTCCTCTGTTTTCAGCTTTAATACTACGTGCTGCTGCAGTTGCCATGGCAACTCCTCCAGTATGGAATGTTCTCATTGTAAGTTGTGTACCAGGTTCTCCGATAGATTGAGCAGCTATAACTCCAACTGCCTCTCCTATTAGGATTTCTTTATGGTTTGAAAGGTCCATACCGTAACACTTCTGACAAACTCCTTTTTCAAGAGCACATGTTAGAGGTGATCTGATTTTAACTTTCTTGATGTCTAACTCTTTTATCTTAGCTATAAGGTCTTTTTTAACCATTGTATTTCTAAGAGCTATTACCTCTCCTGTCTCTTCATCTATAAGGTCTTCTACAAGTACTCTTCCATTGATTCTCTCTTCAAGTTTTTCAATGATAGATCCATCAGACACAAGATCAGCAACCTCGATACCTTGATGAGTTCCACAATCCTCAGAGTTTACTATAACTTCATGAGATATATCAACAAGTCTTCTAGTTAGGTATCCTGAATCGGCAGTTCTTAGTGCCGTATCAGCTAGACCTTTTCTAGCTCCGTGTGATGACATGAAGAACTCCATTACTGTTAGTCCCTCTCTAAAGTTTGCTTTGATTGGTACTTCGATGATACGACCTTGCGTATCTGTCATGTTTCCTCTCATCGCTGCTAGCTGTCTCATCTGTGCAATCGATCCTCTGGCTCCAGAGTTCGCCATCATATAAACTGGGTTAAACTGATCAAGTCCACTCATCATTGCGTTAGTAACTTTTTCTGTAGTTTCTGCCCAAACAGCTATAGTTTTTCTGTATCTCTCTTCGTTGATTATTTTTCCATCTCTATATTCTTGCTCTATAGCTGATACTTGATTATCTGCATCTGCTAGTATGCTTTTTTTAGATTCTGGAATTTCTAAATCTTCAATTCCAACTGATACCCCTGCAAATGTTGCATAGTGATATCCGAAGTCTTTAATATCATTTATAAGTTCAGAAGTTATTGTAAATCCATGTTGCTCATAAAGATCTCCAATAAGTTTCTTAAGTTGATTTTTACCGTAAGTTATTCCATAGTTTCTATTTTGTAGCGGAAGCATATTATTGAAAAGTATTCTTCCAGGAGTAGTCACTATTAACTCTTCATCTATTCTAACTTTTACTATAGCATGAGTATCAAGTCTTCCTAGATTATATGCTTGTAAACATTGAACAGAGTTAGAGAACATCATTCCCTCTCCCTTAGCACCAGGTCTATCCTTAGTCATATAGAAGTTACCCATAACCATATCCTGAGATGGAACAGCTATTGGCTCTCCAGATGCAGGGTGGATAAGGTTGTTTGGTGCAAGCATTAGAAGTTTTGCCTCAGCAATAGCTTCTGGTGAAAGCATCAAGTGAACTGCCATCTGATCTCCATCAAAGTCAGCGTTAAATGCTGAACATACTAGTGGGTGAAGTCTTATCGCTTTACCTTCTATCAGTACAGGCTCAAATGCTTGAATTGATAGTCTGTGAAGAGTTGGAGCTCTATTAAGTAAAACTGGGTGATCTTGGATTACATCCTCGATTACATCCCATACTTTATCGTCCGCTTCTTCAACAAGCTTTTTAGCAGTTTTTATGTTAGAAGCTAGCTCTCTTTTAACAAGCTCTCTCATTATGAAAGGTTTGTAAAGTTCTAAAGCCATCTTTTTTGGTATTCCACATTGGTTCATTTTTAGTGATGGTCCTACTACGATAACCGATCTTGCTGAGTAGTCCACACGCTTTCCAAGAAGGTTCTGTCTGAATCTTCCCTGTTTTCCTTTTAGCATATCTGATAGAGATTTTAGCTCTCTGTTATTTTGTGCAACAACTGGCTTTCCTCTTCTTCCATTGTCTATAAGGGCATCTACAGCTTCTTGAAGCATACGCTTTTCGTTTTTAACAACGATTTCTGGTGCTCCAATTTCTAATAGTTTTTTAAGTCTATTATTTCTATTTATAACTCTTCTGTAAAGATCATTCAGATCTGAAGTAGCGAATCTTCCTCCATCTAACTGAACCATTGGTCTTAAATCAGCTGGAATAACAGGAACATTTCTCATTATCATCCAATCAGGACGGTTTCCAGATGCTATAAAATCTCTTACAATTTTAAGTCTCTTTACCAATTTTTTTCTTTTTTGAGCTGAAGTTACAGTTTCAAGCTCAAGCTCAAGCTCATTTTTAAGAGGATCAAGATTTATGCTTTCAAGAAGTTTTAGTATAGCTTCCGCTCCCATCATACCTTCAAATCTTGAATCTCCATTTGTTATTGCATCATATTTAAGTTTCTTATATTCTCTCTCAGTAAGTATCTTTCCAACTTCTTGAGCAGAGTCTCCACTTACAGTTACAACGTATCTTGCAAAATAAAGAACTGATTCTAACTCTTTTGGAGATAGACCTATTATAAGAGACATCTTATTAGGCGTTCCTTTAGAATACCAGATGTGAGACACAGGAGCCGCTAAGGCTATGTGTCCCATTCTCTCTCTTCTTACTTTCGATCTAGTAACTTCTACTCCACACTTCTCGCAGACAGTTCCTTTATATCTCATTCTTTTGTACTTTCCACAAGCACATTCCCAGTCCTTTGTTGGTCCGAATATCTTTTCACAGAATAATCCTTCCATCTCAGGGTTTAAGGTTCTATAATTTATTGTCTCCGGCTTTGTTACCTCTCCATACGACCATTCTTCTATTTTAGCAGGTGAAGCTAATCTAATTCTTATCTTATCGAAATTTTTAACACCCATGTTAAATGCAAAACCTCCTTGACTATTCTTCTATATTGTCAGTTAAACTTGATAGAGAAAACTCGCTTAAAGTTTCTTCGCTTCCATTTTCATCATTGACATCTATTACATTGTCCTCTAAATCTAAAAGTTCTACATCTAGTGCTAACGCTTGGAACTCTTTAAGTAGTACTTTGAATGATTCTGGAAGATCTGGCTCTGGCATTGGTTCACCCTTAATAATTGCTTCATAAGTTTTTGTTCTTCCGTTTATATCATCCGATTTTACTGTTAACATCTCTTGCAGGATGTTTGAAGCTCCATATGCTTCAAGTGCCCAAACCTCCATCTCTCCAAGTCTCTGTCCTCCGAACTGAGCTTTTCCTCCAAGTGGTTGCTGTGTAACTAGTGAGTAAGGTCCGATTGCTCTTGCGTGCATCTTATCCTCAACCAAGTGATGAAGTTTCAGCATATACATTCTACCAACAGTTACAGGATTATCAAAAGGTTCTCCTGTTCTTCCATCAAATAGCTCTACTTTACCTTTTCTTGGGAATCCAGCTTTTTCTAGATAGTCTTTAACTTGCTCTTCCGATGCTCCATCAAATACTGGTGTTTCAATATATGTTCCACCGTTCAGTTTACCCATAGCCATACTCATATGAACCTCAAGTACCTGTCCGATGTTCATACGTGAAGGAACTCCTAGTGGATTTATTACAACATCTAAGTGAGTTCCATCTGCTAGGAAAGGCATATCTTCTGCTGGTAATACTCTTGAAACGACACCTTTATTTCCATGACGTCCAGACATCTTATCTCCAACAGTTATCTTTCTCTTTTCAGCAACGAATACTCTTATTACTTTATTTACTCCAGCTTTAAGATCGTCTCCGTTTTCTTTAGAAAGCTCTAGAATTTCTACAACTGTTCCTTTTGAACCGTGAGGCATTCTAAGTGATGTATCTCTTACATCTCTAGCTTTATCTCCGAAGATTGCTCTAAGAAGTTTTTCCTCAGCAGGTGGCTCTGTTTCTCCTTTAGGAGCTGTTTTTCCAACTAGAATATCTCCTGGTTGTACTTCTGAACCTATTTTTATTATTCCACTAGCATCTAGGTTTCTAAGAGTCTCTTCTGACACATTTGGTATCTCTCTAGTTATCTCTTCATCACCAAGTTTAGTAGCTCTAGCCTCTATCTCATACTCTTCAATATGGATAGATGTAAATACATCTTCTTTTCTTAATCTATCAGATATAAGTATCGCATCCTCATAGTTGTATCCTTCCCAAGGCATGAATGCCATAAGAATATTTCTTCCAAGAGCAAGATCTCCACCTTTAGTAGCAGGTCCATCAGCTATGATATCTCCCATCTTAACTTTTTCTCCTGGTAAAACAAGAGGTGTTTGATGTAAGCACATCGCTTGGTTTGATCTTTCATAATTAAGAAGTTTATGAGTATGTAATTTCCCATCAGTATCTTCAATCTGAATTTTTTTTGCATCTACATATGATATTGTTCCTTCAACTCTAGACACAATAACTGCTCCAGAATCTACAGCAACTTTTCTTTCAAGTCCAGTACCTATAAAAGGTGCTTCAGCTCTAAGAAGTGGTACAGCCTGTCTTTGCATGTTTGATCCCATAAGTGCTCTATTCGCATCATCATGCTCAAGGAATGGAATAAGTCCTGCTGATACTGAAACTACCTGTTTAGGTGATACATCTAAGAAATCTACTTTTTCACCATTAACATGAACTATATCATGACCAAATCTACAAACAGCATCTCCAAGTATCTCTCCATCTTCAGCTATTTTCGTGTCGGCTTGAGCTATAAATAGCCCCTCTTCTTCGTCTGCTGCAAGATATCTGATATCACTGAAATCAGCTTTTCCATCTTTTATTTTTACATATGGAGTTTCAATAAATCCATATTTATTAACTTTTGCATAAGTTGCAAGAGATCCTATAAGTCCGATATTTGGTCCCTCAGGTGTCTCTATTGGACAGATTCTTCCATAATGTGAATCATGTACGTCTCTAACCTCGAATCCAGCACGTTCTCTAGAAAGTCCTCCAGGTCCAAGTGCAGATATTCTTCTTTTATGAGTAAGCTCTGCTAATGGATTTGACTGGTCCATAAACTGAGAAAGCTGTCCTGATCCGAAGAAATCTAAAATAAGTGCATTTAAAGGTCTTGTGTTAAGAAGTGATTGAGATGTGATTGTTTCAGAATCTTGAACTGTCATTTTCTCTTTTACCATCTTAGCCATTTTAGAAAGTCCTGCTCTAATCTGCATTAGAAGAAGCTCTCCTACACCTCTTACCCTTCTGTTAGATAGGTTATCGATATCGTCTGTATGTCCTTGTCCTGCATTTAGGCTAATTACATATTTCATAGTTGCAATTATATCTTCTTTAGTAAGAAGAATTTGATCTTCAGGTAATTCAACCTTAAGTCTCTTATTCATTTTATATCTTCCAACTGGCTCAAGATCATATCTTTGAGGATTGAAGAACATCTGCTTTATAAGTGATCTAGCTGAATCTATTGTAACAAGATCTCCCGGTCTTAATTTCTTAAATACCTCTGTTACAGCTTCATCTTTCGATTTTGTCGTATCTCTTATTATAGTATTAGCAAGAAGCATATCTTCTGGATTTACTTTCCAACATAAAACTTTTTCAATTCTGTCGTCTACAATTTGCTCTACAAGAGCTTTCGTTACTAAGTCACCTGAGAAAGCCTTAGCTTCTCCTGTTTCCATATCATATATATCTTGCTTTAAAAAACTTCCTTCAAATTCAGTAGCAAGTTTTTCAAGTATATCTTCTCTGTTTTTGAATTTAGGATTTGTATAAAACTGCTGTAAGTCAACCTCTTTAGTATCAAGGAAAAACTCTTTCATATCATCATTGCTTTCAAAGAAATCAACGGCTTTTAAGAATACAGTAGCTAATACTTTTTTCTTTCTATCTATTTTAACTTGAATGCAATCATCTTTGTCTGTTTCAAACTCTAACCATGTACCTTTATATGGAATTATTTTTCCAGAATAAAGATCTTTACCTGTTTGAATATTTACATCTTTATTAAATGAAACTCCCGGAGATCTATGTAATTGAGAAACAACTACTCTCTCTGCTCCATTTATAATAAATGTTCCTCTTGGAGTCATTGTTGGAACTTCTCCAAAGTAAACAAGAGTTTCTTGTATCTCATTTCCGTTTTTCTTGTTTTGAAGTTGTAATCTTACCTTAAGCGATGACGAATATGTCTTTCCTCTTTTCTTGCACTCAAGCTCATCATTTAAAGGAGCCTCAGCATCATGTAATTCATACGACATATATTCAAGTCTTATGTCACCATTTGAAGATTCAATCGGAAAAACTTCTCTAAAAGCAGCTTCTAACCCCTGGTTTTTTCTGCTGTTAGGAGCCTCTTTTGTCTGCAAAAAATCTTCGTAAGAATCCAATTGGAACTCTAGGAAATGTGGCATCTCTCCTCTTTCTTTAATTCTTCCAAAGTTTAATCTTTCAACGAGTTTCCCCATCAATTCACACTCCTTCTCTATCTTAATTCTCTAAAAGTTAATACTTAACCCTCTAAAAATAAATTGTTTATTAATACCCTCTTTCTATTTTCAAAAGATTAAGTATTAACACAAATACAAAAATACCCCCGAAAGGATAAAGCCAATATTTGCATTTAATATTATACCATAATTCATAGATTAATGCAATAATGTGTAAAAAGGCACTCTAATATTTTAGAGTGCCTATTTATTTTGAGAGTATAATCTCGGTTCAGAAATTACTTAACTTCTACTTCTGCTCCAGCTGCTGTTAATTTAGCTTTGATTTCTTCAGCTTCTTCTTTAGAAACTCCCTCTTTGATGTTTCCACCGTTATCAACAACTTCTTTAGCTTCTTTTAATCCAAGTCCAGTTATAGCTCTAACCTCTTTGATTACGTTGATTTTTGAAGCTCCAGCGCTCTTAAGAACTACGTCGAAAGCTGTCTTCTCTTCTACAGCCTCAGCTGCTGGTCCTGCTACTGCTACTGGTGCAGCTGCAGTTACTCCAAAGTGCTCCTCAAGTGCTGTTACTAACTCTTTTAACTCTAATACAGTCATAGCTTCTAACTCAGCTATAAATTTTGCTCTATCGAATGACATATTATTTCCTCCTTAAATTTTAAATAACTTACGTTTTTAGTTTTTATATAGTTTTTAGAAAAAGATGCGATTACGCCTCTTTTTTATCAGAGATAGCTACTGCTGCGTAAGCAAGCTTTCTGATTGGTCCAAGCATTGAGTTAAGTACCATAGATAGTAATTGATCTCTCGATGGTAATTTAGCTAGACCTTCTACTCCAGCTGCCTCTATTCTCTTTCCAGTTAAAACTCCACCTTTAATTTTAAAGATTTGAGCTTTTTTCATCTCTTTTGATGATGCAAGGTCGAATATCGCCTTTGCAGGTGCTACTGGATCAGCATATCCAAATGCGAATGAAGTAGTCCCTTCTAGTAATTCATCAAATGAGTCAGTTACTCCAGCTTCTTTAAGAGCTATCTTAAATAATCTGTTTTTAGCAACTAAATACTCTCCACCGTTTTCTCTTAAAGTTTTTCTCAGAGATGTTTCAGCGTTAACTGATAAACCTTGATAATCAACAAGCACGATAGATTGAGCCTTTTGAATTTTTTCAACCAATTCTGCTACAAGTTCTTTTTTAACTTGATTTGCCATAATTGATTCACCTCCTCTTTTTTAAAAAAATTACCTCCGCTTTCCAAAGGAGAACGGAGGCATACATGTTCTCTGTTGAGGTTGATGGAACACATCTACTCCAACCTCGGCAGGCTTTATGGTTTCTTGCAACCTCCTGCGGTCTTTGGTTTGGATCTATATTTAATTTATTTATCCAACTATACTATTTTTTAATTACTTAGTCTCTACGTACTTAGTAACTAAAACTGGATCCATTTTTATTCCTGGTCCCATTGTTAAAGACACAGCAACTGTTCTAAGGTATTGACCTTTAGCAGCAGATGGCTTTAATCTGATGATTTCTCCTAAGAAAGCTTTGAAGTTCTCTTCAAGTTTCTCAGCAGTGAAATCTACTTTACCGATTGGCACGTGGATTGATCCTAACTTGTCAACTCTGAAAGCAAGTTTTCCTCTTTTGAATTCAGATACTGCTCCAGCGATATCAGCTGTAACTGTTCCTGATTTTGGATTTGGCATTAATCCTTTAGTTCCTAGTACTTTTCCTAATCTTCCTAATTTAGGCATCATATCTGGAGTAGCTATTACTAAATCGAAATCAAACCATCCTTGTTGGATTTTTTCGATATACTCTTCTGCACCTGCATAATCTGCACCTGCTCCTAGAGCTTTTTCTATGTTAGCACCTGAAGTGATTGCTAATACTTTTATTGTCTTACCAGTTCCGTTTGGAAGTACAACTGTACCTCTAACTTGTTGGTCAGCATGTCTTGGATCTACTCCAAGTCTAAGAGCAACTTCTACAGTTTCAACAAACTTTGCAGTTTTAGTCTTCTGAGCAAGCTCTATTCCTTCTTTAACTTCGTATAACTTTCCAGTTTCTACTAATTTAGCTATTTCTAGGTATTTCTTACCTCTCTTGTTTGCCATT
Source organism: Fusobacteriaceae bacterium (assembly GCA_051651945.1). Classification (GTDB taxonomy): domain Bacteria; phylum Fusobacteriota; class Fusobacteriia; order Fusobacteriales; family Fusobacteriaceae; genus JAGNZR01. The sequence goes on from JBOFTG010000127.1 coordinate 11,332, forward strand.
AATAATTCCTCCTCTATGTGGTCTCAGGATTTTATTCCTACCACTGAATAAAAAGCATTTAGCTTTTTCTATAATTAGAATGATTAGTCTACTATTTTTACACCCATTGATCTTGCAGATCCAGCTATTATATTCATAGCAGCTTCTACTGATCCAGCATTTAAATCAGACATTTTTGTTTCAGCAAGCTCTTGAAGTTTAGCTCTGTTGATTGATCCAACAGTTTCTTTCTTCGAGTTTTTAGCTCCTGATTTGATTCCAGCAGCTTTTTTGATTAGATCAGAAGCTGGTGGAGTTTTAAGAACAAACGTGAAACTTCTGTCATTATAAACAGATATTTCAACTGGGATTATCCATCCTGCTTTATCTTGAGTTTTAGCATTGAATCCTTTACAGAATTCCATGATGTTAACTCCGTGTTGTCCTAGAGCTGGTCCTACTGGTGGAGCCGGGTTAGCTTTTCCTGCAGGTAATTGTAACTTTATAATTTTAACTACTTCTTTTGCCATCTTTAATTTACACCTCCGCGAATTGTGCGCTTTCTTTTTTAAGCTGTTTTATAGTGCTTTTTTTACACTTGCAAATTCAAGTTCAACTGAAGTCATTCTTCCGAACATATCCAACATAACTTTTGCTTTTGCGTGTTCTTCATCAATCTCATAAATCTTACCTTCGTGACCTTCAAAACCACCATCGATGATTTCTACATAATCTCCTACAACAAAATCTACTTTGATTATCTCTCTAGCTGGTTTTTCTTCTTCATATCCGATAACGTTGAATACGTTTTTAACTTCGTAGTCTTCCATTGGGATTGGATCAGATCCAACTCCTACAAATCCAGTAACTCCGTTGGTATTTCTTACGACATACCAAGCATCAGAATCAACCTTGTAGTTTATTCCAGTGTCGCTCTCTTCTCTTGTAGCTACCATTTCTAGCATTACATATCCAGGGAAAAGTTTTCTTGCAACTTCTTTTTTCTTGTTTCTTACAGTTTCGATAGTTATCTCTTCAGGTACAAGAATTTTAAGCACGATATCTCTCATTCCAAGAGCATCTACTTTCTGATCTAAATCAGTTTTTACTTTTTTCTCATATCCAGAATAAGTGTGTATCATAAACCATTTTTTTTCTATTTTTTTCTCAATATTTTCCATTAATTACCCTCCGATTACTGAAGTGAGTAACTTTAAAAGTCTAGAAGCGATTATATCAAAAACTCCCAAGTATAAACTTAACACGCTACTCATTATGACAACCCATACAGTCGCATGTTTTGTTTCTGATTTTTTAGGCCATTGAACCTTGGAATACTCCATTTTGATTCCTTTTAATAGATTCATACGAAACCACCTTGTAATTTTTTTAGTTTTTCATAAAAAAATGGCAGGCCAAGAGGGACTCGAACCCCCAACCCTCGGTTTTGGAGACCGATGCTCTACCAATTGAGCCATTGACCTGCATGTTGTAAACTATTTGTTTTTGTTTCTAAGAATTACTTCTTAGTTTCTTTGTGTACAGTAACTTTTTTGTCCCATTTACAATACTTGCTCACTTCTAATCTCTCAGTTGTGTTTTTCTTGTTTTTAGACGTACTGTAGTTTCTTCTTTTGCACTCTGTACATTCTAATTGAATATTTACTCTCAACTCTTACACCTCCACTATGCTCTAACGGTACCTTAATAGGTCCTCCCATACAAAAATTATTATGGTAATAAGAGAGTTTTAAAATTGATATACTTCTCAAGACATTTATGAGTATATCATCTATTCTAAGTAATGTCAACAACTATTTTTTTGTTTTTTTTATTTTTTCCCAAAAATTTTTTCTAAATTTTTTACAAGTTTTATATTATCTTTATTGTTTAAAATGCAGATTCGAAAAAATTTGTCATTCAATCCCGTAAAATGAGATGCATCACGTATTACAATCCCTTCTTCCAGTAAAATATCTCTCAGATAACTCGCTTTTAAATTCTTGTCTAAAATTTGGCAAAGAATGAAATTACTGCTACTTTTATATGCTTTTATGTTTTGAAAAGAATCAAGAGATTCTTCTAAATATCTTTTTTCTTCTAGAATCTTTTTACGACATTCGGAAATATAATCCAAATCTCTAAACATGGCCTCACCCATAATAGTTGCAAATATATTTATGTTCCAAAGATTAGAATAAGAAGTTATTTTCTCACGTAATTTTCCCTCACCTAAAAACGCATAGCCCAATCTTATTCCAGGAGTTCCAAAAAATTTAGAAGTTCCCCTTATAACGAAAAGATTACTGTATTTTTCAACTAAACTTGATGCAGAATATTTTTCTATCTCTGTAAATTCTATATAAGTTTCATCTATCATAAGAATCCCAGTAAAAATTTCCAATATTTTTTTTATATTATCAGCACTCAAAGAAAATCCTGTAGGATTATTTGGATTGCATATTATAATCAGATCATAGTCTGATTCTTTTATTTTTTTTAAAAGTTCATCTAAATCTATTTGAAAATCATTTTCTTTTTTATAATAAAACTCATGAATATGACATTCTATTTTTTTTAGTTCTCTTTCATATTCTGAATAAGCCGGAGATAACAATAAGGTTTTCTTAGGATTTACTGATTTTATTAATGCACTTATCAGTTCAGTAGCACCACTTCCTAAAATAATATTTTCTTTTTTTACCCCCGAATATTCACTAATAGATTTTTTTAATTCTATATACTCAGGATCTGGATAAATAGATACAGAATCTATATTCTTAATTATTGCTTCTTTTCCCTTTTGACTGGCACCAAAAGGATTTATATTGGAGCTAAAATCTAAAATCTCTTGTTTTTGAAGACCTAAATTTTTTGAAATTTCATAGAGGTTAGCTCCATGCTCTATTTTTTTTTCTTTCATAGGATTCTCCTTTTTATTTTATTGTACTTAATTATACCATAAAATTTTAAAGCATTTCTACAAAGGCTTCTAATCTTGTCCTAATTTGACCACAATCTGATTTAGAATAATCTGTTTCTAAGGTTAAAAAAGGAACACCTAGAGATTTAACTTTTCTATTTATATTTCTACTCTCAACAGCGTATGTATGGCAGGCCTGCAGAACAATTTCAATTACACCATCCACCTGATATTCTTCTATCAATTCTTTTAGAAGTTCTTCTCTTCCTTTATTAGGACTCATTACAGAACATGGAATTGATAGATATTTCTCAGTTAAAGCATCTATCGGATCTATTGTTTCATCAACAAGACGTGCTAAGTTTTTAGCTCCACCACAATTTTCATAAGTTACTACTACTGCCCCTACCTCTTCTAGTTGCTTAATTATTTTGTCTGCAACTCCGCCTATAGGACAACCTGTAATCAAAATTCTTGGAGCATCCATGGAAACTCTGTGGTTATTGCTTCTGTGTACATTCTTGAAAATTTCTGTAAGCTCAATTATTTTTCTATTTTGCTCCTCCTTGTCAAAACTATAAACTACAGCATTTAAGATTGTCTGCATCTCATATCCTGTAATCGGTGGAGGAACCAGTTTTCCTAATCCATAAAATTCTTTTAAAATTCTTCTCTCTTCATTACACTCTTTTATAGCCTTTTTAAGCTCTTCATTACTTATTTTTTTATTGAATTTTTCTTCTAATTTATCACGAAATTTCAACATTTCTTGTTTCCACATAAGTTTTGAATATATATTCTCCTGGCTACTTGGAAGCTCCATAATATATGTATCTTTTATCTCTCCCAAAAGTTCATACATCTTTTTCTTTCCATCACATGTTGTTTCTCCAACAACTAAATCTGCAAAATGCATATATGGACAACTATCTTTTAAGGCGTGCCCATAACTAGATTTTATGAGTGGACAAAGATTTTTTGGTAGATGTTGTTCTCCTGCTGGTATAGTTTCTTCGCTTATTGCACAAAGAGATATTGGGTGAGCTCCTGCTGCATATATTAGCTCTTTCGGAGTATAAGTACAATATGTCCCTACTATATTTCCACCATTTTCTTTTATCTCTTTAGCATCTATAAATCCATTTTTTCTAGCCTCTTTAAATTCTAAAATCATTTCATTAATATTTTCAAACATTTTATCTCCTAAATTAAATTCAAAGTTATTCTCATTGAGAATCTAACAATATTTGCAAAAAGGCTGCCACACTCGGCGTACATTTAATTCTTTATTTATCTATAATTTATTGACTATTAAAATCCACGATGCTATTATAAACGTATTCTAAAAACAGTATCGTAGGGGGATTTATGAGTATAAGAATAGGAATAGATATCGGTTCTACAGCAACTAAAGTAGCAATTTTTAAAGAAGAAAAACTTGAAAAAACTTTTTCACTACCCAGCGGTTGGAATAGTTTTGAAACTTCAGAGAAAATAAAAAAAGATTTAGAGATAGATGGTTACGATTTTTCACTTTGCAAAATAACTGCTACAGGATATGGAAGAATTTCTGTTCCATACGCTTCAAAAACAGTTACCGAGATAACTTGCCATAGTAAAGGTGTTCAATTTCTTACAGGTGAAGAAAATTTAACTGTAATTGATGTAGGTGGCCAAGATACAAAAGTTATCGAAATAAATAATGGAAATGTCGAAAACTTCATTATGAATGATAAATGTTCTGCTGGAACAGGCCGATTCATAGAAATTATGGCCAATAGTTTAGGAATAACACTAGATAATCTTTACGATTTAGCAAAAAAAGGTCAAAAAGTTGAAATTTCCTCTATGTGTACAGTTTTTGCTGAAAGTGAAGTTGTTAGTCTAATGGGAAAAGGGACTTCAAAAGAAAATATTGCTAATGGAATTATCGCATCAGTAATTGAAAAAGT
>JBOFTG010000128.1:0-2960 GCA_051651945.1 Fusobacteriaceae bacterium
GTTAGCAACAATATGGATTTTAAGGATAAGAAATCTGGAATAAAACCTAAGCTTAAATTCTCTTACGGAGAAAACAGTAACCTTATTCTAGGTTATGACTATATCAAAAATGATTTGAATAGATTCAGCGAAACAAAAATTTTCTCCCCAGAGGAGTATGAAAACAATCTTTCAAAAGTAACTAATAGTCTTTTCCTGCTAAACAGAAACAGCCTAGGAAAATTTGAATTTACTCAGGGAATCAGATATGAACATGCAAAATTCCAAGCTGATAGAGGTTACAGAAAAATAGGTTCTAGTTCAATTACTTCTACCCAAATTTCTTCAGAGAGAAGTATGGAAAATATGGCCTACGAATTAGTTGGAAACTATCTTTATTCAGATAGTGGAAATATCTATGTTAAAGGTGAGAAAGGATTCACTTCTCCAACACCTTCCCAGCTAGTGGATAAAGTAGATGGAAAGTATACCAGCAACGATTTAGATTCTGAAACTTATCTAACTCTCGAGCTAGGATTTAAAGATTATCTTCTTGGAAGTTTTGTGAATGGAGCTCTTTTCTATACTGAAACGAAAGATGAAATCTATACTGAAAATCTAAGTGGCATGAATTTCATCAACCACAACATAGGAAAAACTGAAAGATATGGACTTGAACTAAATACTCAGCAAAGTTTAGGAAACTTTACTTTCAAAGAGGGTTATTCACTTATCAAAACAAAAATTTTAAAGGACAGCGATAGATCCATAGAAGGAAATAATATTGCCAATGTTCCTAAAAACAAATTCTCACTTGGACTTAACTATCAAGTTACTCCTAAGCTGAATTTTGATTGGGATAGTAGCTATGTTTCTGGAATCTATATAAATAATCAGAATGATAGTGGAAAACTAAATAGCCACATTGTTACAGACATCGCAATAAATTATGAGGCAACAGAATCACTTAGACTTTTTGCTGGAATCGACAATCTTTTCAATGAGAAATATTATGATTCTATCAGCTCTAAAGGAACTGATTACAGTCCGGCGGCAGAGAGAAGTTTCAAAGGTGGTTTCAAATATAGCTTCTAAAAATTAGAGGAGAAAAAATGAAAAAATATTTACCTATCTATTTAATAATTGCAATTATATTCCTAGGCTTTCTATCAGTAGGTTTGGGAAGTGTCCGGGTGCCTCTAGAAGAGATTTTAAATTTCTCCAAGGCTCCCGATTATGTTAGGACTATTATCTTAGATATCAGACTACCCCGTATTTTTATGGCGGTTCTGATTGGAATGATGCGAGCTTCAAGTGGTGTCGTTGTCCAAGCTGTATTTCAAAATCCCCTTGCAGATCCTTATATTATAGGTATTGCTGCAAGTGCAACTTTGGGAGCTGTTATAGCCTATATTTTCAATCTTCCAGATGTTATGTATGGTGTGCTTGCATTTTTTTCATCTCTTTTAAGTACCTTTATAATATTTAAACTTGCAAATAAAGATGGAAAGGTAAATATTACCACTCTGCTTATTGTTGGAATAGCTGTATCATCATTTATCGGAGCTTTCACTTCTTTCTCAATGTATCTTATAGGTGAGGAATCTTTCAAAATAACTATGTGGCTTATGGGATATTTGGGAGGTGGAACATGGAATAAGGTTTTTATTTTAATCCTCCCTCTAGCTTTTTCTCTCTCATATTTTTATAAAAAGAGAACAGAGTTGGATGCTCTTCTATCTGGAGATGAAGAAGCTCACTCTTTGGGAGTAGATGTTCAGAAATTAAAAATTAAAATTCTTGCAGTTTCAGCTTTTATAGTTGCTTTCTCTGTAGCTTTTTCTGGTATGATAGGCTTTGTAGGACTTATTATCCCACATTCCATCCGAATGATTACAGGACCTTCTAACTCCAAGCTTCTTCCCAATGCTGCTCTAGCAGGAGGTTTTTTCCTACTAGCATGTGATACTTTAGGAAGACTTCTTCTAGCTCCTGTAGAGATTCCCATAGGTGTTGTTACCGCATTTTTTGGAGCACCTTTCTTTCTATATCTAGCATTTAAAGGAAAAGGAGGCAAAATCTAATGGCTATCGATATAAATAATTTAAGATTTTCATACAATGAGAAAAAAGAAATTTTAAAAAATATAAATCTTAATATAAAAAAAGGAAAGTTCACTGGCATCCTTGGTCCCAATGGGTGTGGAAAATCCACTCTTCTTAAAACTGTTTTGGGCTATTTGGAACCCAGCCATGGAAAGGTTTTTCTTCACGGTAGAAATAGTTCGGAATTTACTAGAAAAGATATGGCTAAAAAAGTGGCTCTAGTTCCTCAGAAATCCAGTTTAAGCTCTCCTATCTCTGTAGAAGATTTTGTGCTTATGGGAAGACTTCCCCATATAAAATCTTCATGGGATGGCTATCGACGAGAAGACAGATCCATTGTTGAGAATAATCTGAATTTTCTGGAGCTCCAAAATTTCAAGAATCGTGTGGCTCTGAGCCTTTCTGGTGGAGAGTTTCAAAGGGTTCTTTTGGCAAGAGCTCTCTCTCAAGAACCTGAAATTTTACTTCTAGATGAACCTACTTCAGCTTTAGATCTAAACCATGCTGTTGAACTTCTTCACAGGGTAAAAAATTTGATTCAAAACGGTGGAATAACTGGAGTCGCTGTTCTTCACGATTTGAATCTAGCTGCTATGTTCTGTGATGAGCTTGTAATAATGAAGGATGGTAAAATTGCCTATTCGGGTTCGCCAAAAGATGTTCTCACCGAAGAGATACTTTTAGATGTCTATAATTTAAAATCTAAGGTAATCAGGGATGAAAATGGGACTCCCTATGTAATACCTTTAATATAGGAGGATTTATGAAAAAAATTATGCTTTCACTCTCTCTTCTAATAAGCTTTTCCGCCTTCTCTTTGGAGATTGCAGAAAACAGAATTAGGGATGATAGAGGAAATTGGGTTGAAAAAAAACA
>JBOFTG010000129.1:0-2109 GCA_051651945.1 Fusobacteriaceae bacterium
AAATATAATAATAGTTCTATTGATATAGCATTAAAAGTTTGGACTAAAAATCAAACCTATTGGGACACATATTTTGATATCTTAAAAAAATTAAAACCAGCATTAGATGAAGTTAATATCTCTATTCCATTTCCACAAATGGATCTTCATATCAAAGACCAAAATTTTTACAAAAAAGAAAGCTGAGATTAACTCAGCTTTTTTAATATCAAGATATTTTTATACGTAACTACTTCTTTCTAAATAGTTAGTATCATTTCCATAAGCAAATATTACAGAACCATTTTTTATCATATCGATAGTTTTCTTTGATATATCTCTAGGCAGTGCTGGACATCCTAAACTTCTTCCAAGTCTTCCTAATGACTTAGCCATCTTTGGATTTGCATAATCTGCACCGTGAATAACAATGTATCTCTCTTTTGCTTTATCATTTATTCCTTCTTCTAAACCATTTAAAACTAATGAATATCCATTTCCACCCATATAAGTATTTTCAGTTAAAAAGAATCCTAAAGAACTTTTATTTGAACTTACCTTATTTGAAAAAGATGTAGCTATATTTCCACCACTATTTTTTCCATGTGACACATGAGAATTAACCAATATCTTTTTTTGTTTCATATCAATTACAAAAAATCTTTTTTCTGTTGATGGTTTTGAGTAATCAATTATTGTCAAAAGATCTTTTTTTCTTTCAATTTTATTGTAACCATTTAAAGCTGTTTTAAATACATCATAATCCAATTTACCAGCTAATCCAATCTCTTGATATAGTTTTTTTTCTGTATCTTCTTTAGATACCTGTACAATTTTTTTCTCTGTCTTTGTAGGATTCTTTAATGTAAAACCAAAAGATGTTGTTGATATTGAACCTAAAATAAGAGCTAACATTAAATACTTTTTCCCTAACACAAAAACCTCCATTTACTACTTTTTTCCTAATAAAACCCTTTATATTTTAACATTTTACACAAAAAAAGTCAAGAATACGCAATCCTTGACTTTTCTCAACATATTTATTCAATTACTATTACTAAACCTTTATTTATTTCTGCCCACTCATATATATATTTAGCATGTGATGTAGCATTTCTTACACACATATGTGAACGAGGAGTTGTTCCTAAAGTTTGAGAGTACTCTATCATCTCTGTTCTCGGTAAATTCACTGGAACTCCATGAATATATCCCCCTCCTGAAAACCGACTTGCATATGGAGCATAACCATCTATCTCTGTTTGGCTACCATCTCTCAAATACTCCATCTTTAACTTCTTACTTTGAATTACAAATACACCTAATGGTGTTGGAAGTGCATACGGTGGTTTATCTAATCCTGTTGATGCTGGATTCATACTTCTCACCTTCCAAACATCTCCAACTTTCTCCAAAGTTGTAATATTTTGATTTTTTCTATCTACCACTACAACTTTTGAAAAACTTTTAGCTTCAATCTCTTTTACATATCTAGCAGGTATTAGCCACTCACCATCTATATTTTCAACAACAACTTTATAATACTCTAACTCTCTTGAAATTATTGAAACAAGTGATCCATCTGGTGCATATCTTTCTGGTCTATCCATTTCTCCTACAACATACAATGGAATTCCTTGGTTTCTTCTATGGCCATAGATATCTTTTACTGTAGGTCTTGCACCATTAGAATACTTCTCCATCGCTATCTGCTTTGCCACAGGAGGTAAACCATTTATATTTTTATAATTTTTTAAACTTCCAAATCTAACATTATGACTTTGAAAACTATCTAACCTATCTAGGTGAGCTGAAATCTTTTCCCATTGAAAACTTCTTGTTGCTTTCCCATATTTATAAGAATCGGTTAATGTATATTTCTTATATGTCAACTCTTTTTCAATTGTTGCAGCTTCAGAAACTACATAAGTCACAAATGATAAAAGTCCTAAAAATAGATATTTTAGTTTTTTCTTCATAAGATACTCCTCTAACATTTTTTATATTCTATGTTAGATATACTTAGAAATCTTCTTTTTTCCTACTTCATATAGATAAAATAGTATAGGAATTACAATCAATGTCAGCAATGTCGAGAATACTAATCCGAAGATTACTGCTATCGCCATT
>JBOFTG010000130.1:0-2268 GCA_051651945.1 Fusobacteriaceae bacterium
TAAAAAACCTGTAAAATTAAAAGATAATCAAATTTTATATTATAATAGGAGAGTCGACGGTAAAGAGATTGATTTGCAAATTCTAAACGAAGAAAATGCTGCAAGAATATTGGGAAATATCAATGATAAAGCTTTAGATGAACTGATTGATAAAATAGAAAATCTAAGAAGGAGAGATTAAAGATGATAAAAATATATAACACGCTTACAAATAAAATGGATGAGTTTAAACCATTGGTTCCAGGAGAAGTTTCAATGTATGTATGTGGTCCTACAGTATATAACTATATTCATATTGGAAATGCAAGACCGGCTATGTTTTTTGATACTGTAAGAAGATATTTTGAATATAGAGGTTATAAAGTTAAATATGTTCAAAATTTTACAGATGTTGATGACAAAATGATAAAAAGAGCGAATGAAGAGGGGATAACCTTAAAAGATGTTGCCGATAAATATATTGCTGCTTATTTTGAGGATACTGCTAAAGTAAACCTTAAAGAGGAGGGAATGATTCGTCCAAGAGCAACAGAATATATCGATGAGATGATAAGATTAGTAGAAATTCTTATTGATAAAGGTTATGCATATGAAGTGAACGGAGATGTTTATTTTTTTGTTGAAAAATATAAAGAAGAATATGGTGTACTCTCTAAACAAAATGTTGAAGAACTTCAGAGTGGAGCTAGAATAGATATAAATGATATAAAGAGATCTCCTTTGGATTTTGCTCTTTGGAAAGCAGCAAAACCTGGAGAACCAAGTTGGAAATCACCTTGGGGAGAGGGGCGTCCTGGTTGGCATATAGAGTGTTCGGCTATGTCAAATAAACTTCTTGGTGCAACTTTTGATATTCATGGTGGTGGACAAGATTTGATATTCCCACATCATGAAAACGAGATTGCTCAATCGAAATGCTCGACTGGTGGAGATTTTGCGAGATACTGGATACATAATGGATACATAAATATAAAAGGTGAGAAGATGTCTAAATCTCTTGGAAATTTCTTTTTATTAAGAGAAGTTTTAGAAAAATATGATGGGAATGTTGTTAGATTTTTTGTTCTGAGCTCTCATTACAGAAAGCCTATTGATTTTTCAGAAGAGGAGATGAAACAGGCAAAAGCTGGTTTGGAGAGAATTTATAATGCTATTTCAAGAGCTGAGAATACTCTTAAGACAGAAGCGAAATCTGATGGTAGTACTTGTTTAGAACTTGCAGAAAGCTTTAAAGCAAGTAAAGAAAAATTTGTAGAGGGTATGGATGATGATTTCAATACAGCTCTTGGAATAGGATCTATTTTTGAACTTGTAAGAGAGCTGAATAAAACTTTAGATAATGAAAAAATTAGTTTGGAGGGTCTAGAGGTAATAAGAGCTTCAAAAGAGTATATTACTCAGATAATGGAGGAAGTTCTTGGTGTTAAAAGTTTGGCATCAAATAAAACTGATAATATGACATCTGAATTAGTTGAGCTTATGTTGGAACTTAGAAGAGATTTAAGAAGCGAGAAAAACTGGGCTATGTCAGATAAGATAAGAGATAGACTCGGAGAGTTAGGGATAAAGATAAAAGATGGAAAGGATACAACTCAATGGTCAATGTAAAAGAGGCAAACGGATTAGTTCTGGCTTACTGGGGAGATGCTGTGTGGGAACTTTTGGTAAGAGAGCATGGAATATCTAAAGGTTATAACATCTCAAACCTTAATAGATATTGTAAAAAATTTGTTCATGCTAAAATTCAAAGCATGATGCTACAGAAAATATATCCTCTTTTAGAAAAAGAGGATGCTGAAATAGTGAAAAGAGCTAAAAATAGCAATATAAAAACATTTCCAAAATCTTGTACAGTTATGGAGTATAAAGAAGCTACAGCTTTTGAAGCTCTTATAGCCATTTTATATGAAAGAGGAGAGATTGGAAAAATTAGAGATATAATAAAAGAGATGGAGGAGATAATCTAATGTTTGGTTTTGGCAAAGGAAGAAGCATAGGTATAGATTTAGGAACAGCAAATACTTTGGTATACAGCAAGAAACATGGAAAGATAGTTTTAAATGAACCTTCTGTTGTAGCCATGGATAAAGAAACGAGAAAAGTTCTGGCAGTTGGAAATGAAGCTAAAGAGATGCTTGGAAAAACTCCAGACTCTATAATAGCTGTGAAACCTCTAAGTGAGGGTGTTATTGCGGATTATGATATAACTGAAGCGATGATAAAATACTTTATAAAAAAAGTTTTTGGAAAATATAGTTTTTTTATGCC
>JBOFTG010000131.1:0-4362 GCA_051651945.1 Fusobacteriaceae bacterium
TTACAAGGTCTTTTTCTTTAGCACACTCAACTTTGAATCTGTTAAAAGCCTCTTCATAAGTTTCAGTTTCACTTCTTGAAGATTCATCAATTGCTAAAAACTCAGGGTTTCCTCCAAGCATAATATCTGTTCCTCTACCAGCCATGTTTGTAGCGATAGTAACAGATCTGTATCTTCCAGCTTGAGAAACTATTTCAGCTTCTCTCTCATGTTGCTTTGCATTCAATACATTGTGAGGGATATCTCTCTTTTTAAGAAGATCTGAAAGTTCCTCTGAACTTTGTATAGAGATTGTACCCACAAGAACAGGTTGCCCTTTCTCATAAAGTTCTGCAATCTTATCTATTATAGCTCCTTGTTTCTCTTGGCTACTCTTGTACACTAAATCTGGATTATCTTTTCTCTGAATCGGAAGATTTGTAGGTATAACTATAACTTCTAGGTTATATATATGTACAAACTCTGCTGCCTCTGTTTCGGCAGTTCCTGTCATACCAGCAAGTTTCTCATACATTCTAAAATAGTTTTGTAGAGTTATACTTGCAAGTGTCTGGTTTTCTCCAGCTATATGGACCTCTTCTTTAGCTTCAATAGCTTGGTGAAGTCCATCAGAATATCTTCTACCATCTAGGGCTCTTCCTGTAAACTCATCTATTATTATTACCTTCTCATCTCTTAGCAGGTAATCTTTATCCCTTTGAAACAACTCTTTTGCTTTTAATGCTTGGTTCATATAGTGAGTAAGTTCAACATACTCAGGTGAATAAAGGTTATCTATTTTTAATGATTCTTCTACTCTTTTAACACCCTTTTTAGTCAAAACTATATTTTTAGCTTTCTCATCTACTTCATAATCTCCCCAATCTGAGTCTGGAATATCCATCTCTTTTTTGGCTTTGATATCTTTTATGCCTTCAGTTTTAAAACTTCTCTCTAACATAGTTGCAATCTGGAAAAATACCACATACCATTTTGTCAGATCTGATGCAGCACCAGATATTATAAGTGGAGTTCTAGCTTCATCTATAAGTATCGAATCTACCTCATCTACTATACAGAAATTTAGTTTTTTCTGAACTTTATCCTCAAGGCTTCCCACCATGTTATCTCTTAGGTAATCAAATCCAAATTCCGAATTAGTTCCATAAGTTATATCACAGTTATATGCCTCTTTTCTTTCGTCATTGCTTATAGAGTTTAATATAACTCCAGAAGTAAGACCTAAAAAGTGGTATACTCTTGCCATAATATCTCTATCTCTTTTAGCCAAATAATCGTTTACAGTTATTATATGAACACCCTTACCAGTAAGAGCATTTAGGTAAACTGGGCATGTTGCCACAAGAGTTTTTCCCTCTCCTGTTTTCATCTCAGTTATCTTTCCCTCGTGAAGAACGATTCCTCCAACCATCTGTACATCATAATGTCTCATTCCTAAAACTCTTTTAGAAGCCTCTCTTACTGTTGCAAAAGCCTCTACTAGAATATCATCTAATGTCTCGCCTTTTGCCAGTCTCTCTCTGAAAAGAACCGTACAATTCTGAAGTTCCTCATCACTGTAAGCCTCATACTTAGACTCTAGCATATTTATCTTTTCAACAATAACTTTAATTCTTTTTATCTCTCTATCATTTTTTGTTCCAAATATTTTCTTGAAAATTCCTTCGATCATTCCCTGTCCTTTCTGATGAATTTTATTGGTTTTTTATACTATGATTTTCAAAATACATGTTATCACATTAATATTGTTTAGTCAAATAATAGCACACTTTTAACTATTTTTTATTAATTTTCTGAAGAAATTCATCCTCAGTTAGAATAATGACTGTTTCCAAAGATTTTGCTTTTTGAAGTTTACTTCCAGCATCCTCTCCCACCACAAGATAATCCAGTTTTTTATTAACTGAGTTACTATTTAAACCTCCAAAGCTTTCTACTAACTTTTGAGCTTCATCTCTCTTTAACTTAGCAAGCTTACCTGTGAATAAAAAACTCCTACCCTCAAACTCTCCTGAAACATAGTTATTGAGAGGGGTTTTCTCACTATTTCTAAAATTTAATCCCATAGATTGAAGCTTCTCTATTATCTCTCTATTTTTTCTATTCTGAAAAAACTCCACAATCTCTAATGCACTCTTCTCTCCTATACCCTCTACCTTACAAAGTTCCTCCATATCCATGCTAAAAAATCTCTCTATATGGCCAGAAACTGTGGCCAGAAGCTTAGATGTTGTCTTGCCAATTGATGGTATTCCAAGTGAGTATAAAACTTTACTATACTCCTGATTTTTACTCTTTTCTATATTCTCGAAGAGTTTATCTACACTTTTCTCACCCATCTTATCCATATTTATCAAGATATCTCTATGATTTTTTAAACTATAGATATCTGTAACATCTCTTAACAGCCCTGATTCTATAAATTTTTCAACTATCTTAATTCCGAATCCAGATATATTCATTCCATCACGAGATACAAAATACTCTATCGCTCCCCTTATTTTTGCAGGGCATATCTCATTTAAACATCTATAATCCACAAGTTCCTCATCTTTTACAAGATGCGTTTCACACTCTGGGCACATCTCTATCATCGGTATCTCTATCTCGCTGCCGTCACGAAGATCTTTCAGTGGCATAACTACCTGTGGAATTATCTCTGCTGCTTTTTGAACAAATACTGTATCTCCAACCATTATCTCTTTTCTCTTTATCTCATCATAGTTGTGAAGACTGGCTCTTTTCACCTTAGATCCTGAAACCTCAACTTCTTCTAACTCTGCAACAGGAGTTACTTTTCCAGTACGCCCCACCTGCCAAGTTATTCCAAGAAGCTTTGTTGTTACCTGTTTTGGAGGAAACTTAAAAGCGACAGCCCACCTTGGAGATTTAGCTGTATAACCCAACTCTTCCCAAAGTTCTAGCTCATCAACTTTCAGCACCAAACCATCTGTTTCATAATCTAGACTATCCTTTTTTTTCTCCCAATATCTAACTCTAGCTTCTATCTCTTCCAAAGTTTTTAAGTTCTCACAAATACCTGTGGTTTTCAACCCTAACTCCTCAATATATCTGATACTCTCACTATGAGTTTTTAATCCATGGTTTTCAGCTTCAATTAAAAAATAGAAATATCCATCCAAACCTCTTTTTCTCACAATCTCTCTATCCAATTGTCGAAGAGTTCCAGCAGCTGCATTTCTTGGATTGGCAAATATCTCTTCCCCATCTTCAACTCTCTTTTTATTCAACTCTTCAAAAGATGACAGTGGTAAAACTATCTCGCCTCTAACCTCCAAAGTTACTGGTTTTTTTAGAAATTTCGGGATACTTTCTATCTCTAATATATTTTCAGTTACATCTTCACCTGTCTCACCGTCACCTCTAGTCACAGCTTTAGTAAGACGACCCTCATTATAGATTATACTGATAGAAAGCCCATCTAATTTCAGCTCCAGATCATAACTTGGTTTTACAAATTCAGAACCTTTTTCTATTCTACCTATAAATTCTCCAATCTCACCAATATTGTAGGTATTCGAAAGTGATAACATAGAAACTCTATGCTTCACCTTTGTAAATTTACTATCTTTAAGACTTGATCCAACAGTTTTAGTTGGAGATGCTATCTCCATTAACTCTGGATATTCTTTTTCAAAACTTTCTAACTCTTTTACCATTCTATCATACTCAAGATCAGATATAAGTGATCTATTTTGAGAATAGTAATAATAATCATATCTCTCTATATTTAAAGAGAGCTCTCTCATTTTTTCTAAAACTTTAGAATTCGACATGAATCCCTCCTTGCTTTTTTCTAAATTATACCATATAATTTTAGAAATATTAGGAGGTTTTCATGGAATTTAAGATAGATGAGAAATTTGCAGATGTTAGAGTAGATAGGTTTTTAAGAAAGATGCTACCCGATATTCCGTTAACCGAGATATTTAAAGGTATCCGTACGGGAAATATCAAGGTAAATGGTAAAAAAACAAAAGAAAATGCAAGACTTGCATTAGATGATACTATAAAAATATTTTGGTTAGCTGGAGAGAAGATGGATGCAGTTGCTCCTAAAAAAGAAAATTTTATAGAGTTATCATCGCACGAGATAGAAGATATTAAAAAATCTACTGTTTTTGAAAATGATGAGATTTTAATTATCAACAAAAGAGAAAATCTGGTTATGCATGTGGGTTCAGGTCATGATTATGGGCTTACAGAGATGGTTCAAAGCTATCTAAAAAATAGTGATTTTTCTTTTATAAACAGAATAGATAAAGCTACATCTGGAATGGTTATCGGTGTCAAAACTCTTCCTATGGCAAGAATTTTAGCCGAAGAAATTAGAGAAAATAG
>JBOFTG010000132.1:0-2192 GCA_051651945.1 Fusobacteriaceae bacterium
TCATACTCTAAATTATTATAATTAGTGGTCACATCAGTTACATGTTCCATCATCTTTTCAGTAAAAAGTGAACGTCCTAAATTTGTATGGATAATAGTACCTGTTCCATTGATTACTCTTCTTAAGCTAGTTAAACCATTTTTCTTTCCAAACTCTCTTATTTTTGACAAAACATCATGCTCTGAAAAATCGAGAATAGTTCCATCTTGTATTCCGTTACGGAAAAACTCTATTCCAGCTTTGATACTTTGAGAGAACTCATGATAGTTTAGATTTTTTGAAAGTTCCTCTAATTCAGAATGTGCTAAAAGTTTATCTACTTTTGGTAGCTTTCTGAAAAGTTCTTTGTTCATAAAATAACACCCCTATTTTTTATTTTTTAGGTAACTAACGTAGAGAGATAAAACTTTCCCCCATATTCTCTACTGTACCAATAACCCAAAACTCAATATTTTTATTTTGAAACTCCTCTGAGATATCTCTAAGATATTCAGGAGAGAGAGTAAACATAAGTCCCCCTGAAGTTTGAGGATCTAAGCAGATCTCTTGTAACCAAAATGGAATAGTACCAAAATCAACAAAGTTTTCTACAAATTTTCTGTTTTTTTGACCTCCACCAGTTATAAAGAAATCGTTAGCATACTCTTTTGCTTCTTCAATATATGGAATTAGTTCAGATTCAACAGCAAAAGTTAAATTAGAAGATTTAGCCATCTCATAGAGATGTCCTAAAAATCCAAAACCAGTAATATCCGTACAAGCTGTAACTGGATAGTTTGTGATAACTTCAGCTGAGTATCTGTTTAACATAGTCATATAATATATAGATTTGTCTACAGCAGATTTAGAAGCCGAGCCAACTTTGGAAGCTGTAGAGATTATCCCAGTACCTAAAGGTTTTGTGATAACTATTACATCTCCAACTTGTGAACCATGATTTTTAAGAATCTTATCTGGATGAGCCACACCAGTAACAGAAAGTCCATATTTTGTCTCGGGATCATGAACGGAATGTCCACCACTTAGAACAGCACCAGATTCAAGAATTTTATCTGCTCCACCACGAAGGATATCTTTTAATATCGAGATATCACTTTTTTCTGGAAAGCAAACTATATTCATAGCTGTTTTAGGTGTTCCACCCATAGCATAAACATCACTTAGAGAGTTAGCAGCAGCTATCTGACCAAAGATGTATGGATCATCCACCATAGGTGTGAAAAAATCCAAAGTTTGTATTAGAGCTATATCTTCGGATAACTTATAAACAGCAGCATCGTCAGATTTATCATACCCCACAATAAGATTTTTATCTTCCACTCTTGGAAGATCTGAAATTATCTCTGAAAGAACCTCCGGTCCTATCTTATTCGCTCAGCCACCGATTGAGCATCTATCTAAAATTTTTCTCATAATTACCTCCTATTTTCTCATGTTTATAGTAGAAAACTTCAATTAAGTTTAACATTATTTAAAGGAAAATACAATAAAAAAGGAGGTCATAAGACCCCCAAAATATCTAAAAATAAAATTAAAAGCTAATCATTCTGATAAGCTGTAATAGAACACCTATAACAAATTCTTTATGACCATTGTCGTTAGAGTGGTAGATGTTATCTAA
This sequence comes from Fusobacteriaceae bacterium, assembly GCA_051651945.1. Lineage (GTDB taxonomy): Bacteria > Fusobacteriota > Fusobacteriia > Fusobacteriales > Fusobacteriaceae > JAGNZR01. Next base: position 1,622 of record JBOFTG010000132.1, read on the forward strand.
AAGAATTTTGACATCTTCTTTGATCTCATCTTTTGAAACTTCAGCATACATATTTTGTAGATCACCAGCAAATTGCTCCATAAAAAGATCATAGACACTATAACCCATATGAAGTTTTAAAACTGAATTCTCTTCAAAATTTTTACATATACTTAAAATTGCACTCATTCTCTCTTCTCTGTTTTTCATAAAATATCTCCCTTGTATATAATTTTTTTAGTAAGTGATAATAGCTCCCTCTAGATTATCTACTTCTGAGAGTATAAGAGAGTCGCAGTTTAAAATTTCCATAATTTGGAGGAGGATAATGGTTCCACCAATAATAACTCCTGATCTTTTTGGTTCTAATCCAGCTATATTTTTTCTCTCTACTTCACTAGAAGAGAGGAAAAGGTTTAGATTCTCTTTGATAATATCGATACTTAACTTTTTAAGATGAAGTTTTGATCTATCATAACTCTCCATTTTCTTATAAACCGTAGCTTGAGTAGTAACGGTTGCTGCAACACCTACAAGAATAAAGTTTTTATCTTTGAAATTTTCTAGAACTTTTAAATTGTCTCTAATCCAA
>JBOFTG010000133.1:0-3159 GCA_051651945.1 Fusobacteriaceae bacterium
CTTATCAATCATAGCTGCAACTTGTCCTGCCATAACTGAACCAGCTTGAATATCTCCTTCAACAACAGCAAGTCTTAACTTTCCTCTACCCATATCTTCAATCTCTTCTTTAGGTGCTCCAGATTTTTCTTTTTCTAACATAGCTTTAGAAAGTTTGTTGTCGATTACTCTAACAGGATGACCCGTAAAGTTTCCAGTTACAACAGTTGATCTATCTTTGGCTTTTAGAATAGCATCTTTATAGTTGTCATGAATTAGACACTCGTCAGCTGTAAGAAATATTGTTCCCACTTGAATTCCAGATGCTCCCATAGCAAGTGCTGCAAGAAACTGCTTTCCACTAGCTATACCACCAGCTCCAATAACTGGAATTGAAACAGCATTAGCAATCTGTGGAAGAAGAGCCATGGTTGTAATCTCTCCAATATGTCCACCAGCTTCAAGACCTTCAGCTATAATAGCATCAGCTCCGATTTTTTCCATTCTTTTAGCTAAAGCCACAGAAGCTACAACTGGTATAACTTTAATTCCAGCAGATTTTAATTTGTCCATATATGGACCAGGGTTTCCAGCACCTGTAGTTACAACAGATACTCCCTCTTCAATACAGACATCTATCTGCTCTGCTACATTCTCCATCATAAGCATTAGATTAACTCCGAAAGGATTAGCAGTAATAGTTTTAGCTTTTCTGATGTTCTCTCTTAGTATCTCTGGAGGCATTCCACCACCAGCTATAATTCCAAGTCCACCTGATTTAGAAACGTGACCAGCCAGATTTCCCTCAGAGATCCAGGCCATGGCACCTTGAATTATAGGATATTCAATCCCTAATAATTTACAAAGTTCGTTGTTTTTCATTAATTGAAAACCTCCCGATAATTTTAGTATAACTAATATATTATATACTTAAAAATATTAAATTTCTAGTTTTTTCTACTGCGGTAACTTAAAAATATGTTATAATAAGGTTTAAATCAAAATAATTATAAGGAAGTTACGATGAAGATAGATCAGATAATAATTGAGATAATGAGAGAGGTAAAAGAGAGGTTAGAAAAAGATTGTAGTGGACACGATTGGTATCATACCTTAAGAGTTTATAAAAATTCTTTGAAGATAGCTGAATATGAAACTCAAAAAAATAGTGAAAAAGATTTTGATATTACACTGCTTAAGGTATCTGCTTTACTTCATGATATAGCAGATCATAAATTTGGATATACTGATAGAGATAGAGCGGAGATAATAGAGAAGATACTTCAAAAACATGGTTTTTCAGAAAGTTTTATCAATGATACAAAAAAAATAGTAAACAGTATCTCTTTTTCAAAAGGTGGAATACCTGAAAAATATGAGGGGAAAATAGTTCAAGATGCTGATAGACTAGATGCATTAGGAGCGATAGGAATAGCGAGAACTTTTGCTTATGGTGGGCATAAGGGTAGAGCGATGTATCTACCAGAAAAAACTGATGGAAGTGATTCTATCTACCATTTTTATGAGAAATTATTCCTATTAAAAAACCTTCTTAACACAGAGGGTGGTAAGATTTTAGCAGAAGAGAGAGACTCATTTATGAGAGAGATTGTGGATAGATTTTTAAAAGAATGGAGTGGCGAGTAGATGAAAAAAAGGAGTTCTACAACTCCTTTTTCTGTGAGTTATTCTTTTTCAAACTAAAAAGAATAATTCCAGCTATAAAAATCATAAGAACACTTATTAGATGAGGTGCACGAAACATCCCAATCATAAGATCTTCTGCTCTAAAAAAACTGATAAAAATTCGGTTACAACTATATATTATTATATAGCTCCACCAAACTGTTCCACTGGGAAGATCTTTTCTTTTGTGGAGAATAAGGGATAATACAATAAAACCTATAAAATTTAAGATACCCTCATAGAGCATAGCTGGATGAAGTGGTAGTCCAGGAAATTCTGCTCCAGCAGGAGATGTTTCTGGAAAAGTTATTCCCCAAGGAACAAGAGTTTCATAGTTCATCTGCTCAAGGCTACCAAGAGATAGATAATTTTGAAACCAATTTACAAACTGTGGTTTAAAAGAAAAGATAATGGAAAAAGGGGTAAAAGTAGGTACACCATGAACCTCTCCATTCATTAAATTTCCAATTCTTCCCAAGGCTTGACCCAAAATAAGAGCGGGAGCTGCTGCATCTCCTAAGAGGAAAGGATTGATTTTCTTTATCTTACCATAGATAATAGTTCCGATTATTCCACCGATTATTCCACCGTGGATAGCCATACCACCTTCCCAAACAGCAAAAATCTTGGTTGGGGTTGAAAGGTAATAGTTGAGATTGAAAAGCACATAGTAGAGTCTTCCACCTAGAAGTCCTGAAAGCATAGCTATAAAAGCATAATTTTCAATAAAATCAGGAGATATACCTCTTTTTTTACCAAAATATTTAGCGATTTCAACTCCTAAAAAGAAAGAGATAGCATACATAAGTCCATAATAATATATTTTAATAGGACCAATCTCTAAAAAAACAGGATTCATAATAACACCTCACAATAAAATTACTAAAAAGATTATAGCACAATTAGAGAGAAAATAAATCTATTTTGAAATTATTACATTTATTTTGACAATTTTACGATTTTGAACTATAATTTTCTAATATGAAATATTAAAAAACGGAGGGAGCAATATGTATTTCTGTACAAAAGTTACTGATAAAGTTTTTTGGATTGGTGTTAATGATAGGAAGACTGAGAGATTTGAAAATTATATACCTCTTCCAGAGGGTGTTACATATAACTCATATTTTATTGATGATGAGAAAACTTGTGTTATAGATACAGTTGAGTTTGGATCAGAATCAAATTATTTTGATAAGATAGAAAAACTTTTAGGTGAAAAAAAATTAGATTATGTTATTGTTAATCATATGGAACCAGATCATTCAGGGTCTCTTGCAGATCTTATAAAGTTTTATCCAGAAATTAAAGTTGTTGGAAACAAAAAAACATTAGAGATGATAAAATGTTTCTATCCCAATTTTGAAGTTGAAAAATTTCATGAGATAAAAGAGGGAGATATATTGGATTTAGGATATCATAAACTTACTTTTGCTATGATACCTATGGTTCATTGGCCAGAATCGATGGTTACTTATGATACTACAGATAAGG
>JBOFTG010000134.1:0-11065 GCA_051651945.1 Fusobacteriaceae bacterium
CTATTCTTCTAGTTCCTGCTGCAACTCCAGATTCACTTACTATATTAAATATAGCTATCTGTGATATGTTTTCTACGTGAGTTCCACCACATAACTCTACTGAGTAGTCTCCAATAGCTGCAACTCTTACTCTATCTCCGTATTTATCTCCGAAAAGAGCTGTAGCACCTATCTTTTTAGCTTCTGCCATATTCATCTCTCTTACACTCATCTCATGAGCTTCAGCTATCTTTGTATTTATTATCTTCTCGATATACTCTATTTCTTCCTCTGTAAGGGCTTCATAATGAGTAAAATCAAATCTTAATCTCTCATCATCTACAACTGATCCAGCTTGTTGAACATGAGAACCTAAAACATCTTTTAAAGCTTGATGTAGAAGATGCGTTGCACTATGGTTTTTAGCGATATTCCCTCTTCTAAATCCATCCACAGCAAGGTTGTATAACTCTCCCTCTTTTGGAGTATTTCCAGCTACTATCTCAACTATATGCATATAGATATCTTTCTGCTTTTGAACATCTACAACTTTACAAGTTACACCTGGAGCTGTTATAACTCCACCATCTGCAACCTGTCCTCCAGACTCAGCATAAAAAGTTGTCTTGTCAAAGATAAGTGTAAACTTTCCATCTTCTCTTTCACGACAGCTCAAAAGTTTCGCTTCTGTCTTAAGGTCTGTGTAACCTAAAAACTCTGTTACACCATGGTTGTCATAGAACTCCTCTAAGAAAGAGTCTTGACCTTTTTCCATAATAACTTTTCTAGCTGAACGAGCTTTCTCTCTCTGCTCTTCCATCTTCTCATCAAATTCAGATTTTAGAAGAGTTACATCTTCATTTTCACAGATCTCTTCGATTAGCTCAAACGGGAATCCATATGTATCATACAATCTGAAACTTATATCTCCAGAAAGTTTAGAATCTCCAGCTGCTTTAAGCTTTTTAATCTCTTCATTCACAAGGTTTATTCCTTGATCCAAAGTTTTAGAGAAAGTTTCTTCCTCTATTTTAACAAGTTTTTTGATATGCTCAAGGTTACTCTTAAGTTCTGGGTAAGCCTCTCCCATGATTTCCACAACTTTATCTACCATCTTGTACATAAATAGCTCTTTACATCCAAGAAGTCTTCCATGTCTTACAGCTCTTCTTAATATTCTTCTAAGTACATAACCTCTACCCTCATATGATGGCATAACCCCATCATTTATAAGGAAAGTTACAGCTCTACTGTGATCTGTTATAACTTTTAGTGAGAAATCTGTCTCTGGGCTATCTCCATATTTTGCACCAACAAGCTCTCCAGCTCTCTCTACGATTGGGAAAAGAAGATCTGTTTCAAAATTGTTTGATTTTCCCTGTACCATAGCTGTTACTCTCTCTAGTCCAGCTCCAGTATCTATATTTTTCTTTGGAAGAGGCTCTAGTGATCCATCCTCCATTCTGTTCCACTCTGTAAATACTAGGTTCCAGATTTCAATAAATCTGTTGTCTGTTCCCTCATCTCCAAGTTTAGAGTTATGATCTCCACCATACTCCACTCCTAAATCCACATGTATCTCTGAACATGGTCCACATGATCCAGTCGGTCCAGCTGCCCACCAGTTCTCATCTTCTCCCATTCTAACTATACGATTTTTAGGAAAATTACATTTTTCTATCCAAAGCTTTTCAGCTTCATCATCAGTTGTGAATACAGATACCCACATCTTATCTTTTGGAAGTCCAAGTACCTCAGTTACAAACTCCCATGACCAAACAATAGCTTCTTCTTTAAAATAATCTCCAAAAGAGAAGTTTCCAAGCATCTCAAAAAATGTGTGGTGTCTGGCAGTTCTTCCAACATTTTCAAGATCGTTTGTTCTGATACATTTTTGGTAAGTTGTAATTCTTGGGTATGGTGCCTCTTTTTGACCTAAAAAATATGGTTTAAAAGGAACCATTCCAGCTACTGTAAGTAGTAGTGTTGCATCGTCTGGAATCAATGAAGCAGACTCATAGTGTCTATGTTTCTTAGCTTCAAAAAATTCTATAAACTTTTTTCTTATCTCATTTCCTGTTAACATTAATTACACTCCTTTTATTTTACTAATCTAGTTTAAAATTTTCTCCTAGATAAACTCTTCTTGCTGTTTCATCTGCCTCAATCTCTTTAGGTGTTCCGTGGATTAAAACTTTTCCATTTGCCATTATATATGCTTTATCCGTGATACTGAGGGTCTCTCTTACCGAGTGGTCCGTTATCAGTATTCCAAGACCTCTCTCTTTTAAATATCTTATTATCTGCTGAATATCCTCGACAGCTATTGGATCAACACCTGCAAAAGGTTCATCAAGCAGTATAAAATCTGGATTGTTGGCAATAGTACGAGCTATCTCCACACGCCTTCTCTCTCCACCAGAAAGAGCGTAACCTAATGATTTTCTAACATGAGTCAGTTTAAACTCTTCCAAGAGCTTCTCCATTATCTCGTGTTGCTCAGCTTTACTATGATTTTTCATCTCTAATATAGCTAAGATATTCTCCTCTACAGTTAGATTTCTAAAAACAGATGGCTCTTGAGCCAGATAACCTATACCCATATCAGCTCTACGATGGATAGGTTCCTCTGTTATCTCCTGCTCATTACAAAAAACTCTTCCAGAATCTGGTTTTACAATCCCTGTTATCATATAAAAGGTAGTTGTTTTTCCAGCTCCATTTGGTCCTAAAAGTCCAACTATCTCACCTTTTGCAACTTTGATACTCACTCCATCCACAACCTTTCGGCCCTTGTATGATTTCGAGAGTTCCTCTGCAACTAAATTTATCATAACAATTCTCCTTTTTAAGGCTTTATTTTATAATCTACAACCACATCTCCTGTGGCATTTATCTTTTTAGTTGTAGCATTATATCTTGCTTTTCCAGCTTTAACTATTGCGTCAGGAGTATCTATAACTACATCTCCTTCTAGCTCAACACTATTTTCAGCTTTTAAAACTCGACCCTCTTTTGAGGTAGCAACTGTCTCACCTTTTTTAGGATCTTTATTAACTATTACCACATCATTATTTAGATAAACTATATCTTTATCCATATGAAATTCAGCACTTTCAGATGTAACGGTAGTATCACCTTTTACAGCATCTTTCATAACTATCTTTACACCATTATTACTCATAGCTATATTTTTGATAAGATCTATATCTCCATATTTAGAGTACATAGTTATATTTTCTTGAGTGATTGTAGAATCTTTTAGAAGTTCAACTCTTTTTGCAATGTATTTTTTACCATCTTTAGATAGATGAACTCTTAACTGCTCTCCATTATACTGGGTAATTTTCGCTTTGTCTAAGGTTTTTCCTTTAGCATTACCTAAAAAGTCAATCTTCTCCTTTAGAAGATTACCATCTATTTTGTCAGCTTGGAACTCCTCACCCTTATCAGTCCAGAGTTTTACCTTTCCACCTTTTACATCTCCACTTATATTATTTATAGAGATATCTTTTCCAGCTCCAGAGATATTTCCCTGTAATAGAGTATAATCTCCGTAAGCTCTCATGCTTTCCTCTTTTACCTTATACTGGAGTTTGTCACCTTTCAACTCTGATTCACTGTTTGATACCATACCCTTACTGATCAGTTCAATAATCTCATTTTCATAATCATATTTTACTATCTTAGAGCTTGCTTTATAGCTTTCATCTTTTCCAGAGAAATCTTTTCCAGTTAGTTTTTTGATTTTAGTCTCTATCACAGGATTAGTTATCAAGAAGTTAGATTTTTTTAAGTCTGATACTATCTCAACTTTTTCTGGTATAGTGATACTCTCATCTTTGAAACTATATTTTGCTATTCCTGCCCTTGTCGAATAATCTCCAAACTGCATCTTTATATTGTCTACAAGATTGAAGTAATCATCTTTTTTAATTTCACCACGATCTCCACTTGCTACCACTTTATCTTTTTCGTTTTGTAGAAGAAGATCTTTTTGAAGAGTTCCTACTCCTGTTAAAGAGTTATATTTCACACCAGTTCCAGTTACAACATTATCTCCACTATATAATGTGAAAGGAGAGTCTGTATTAAAATCTCCCGTTGCCTTTGAATACGTAGCATTTTTAGATTTCAACGAATCTTCTGTTTTGCTATCTTTTATAACGAATTCATCAGGTAGTGTAATCAGCTGATTTTCATCTTGAAACTCTACTATTTTAGTGTTTAGAATTCTGTCACCCGTACTGATCTCAGCATTTTTCATAATACCTTTTTTATCCAGCATACCATATTCTAAAAACTCACCCTTTCCAGAATACTGGTTATTTTTAAATGTAAAGCTTTCTTCTATCTTCATACGGCTATTTTTCTGATCATAGTTTATGTGTGAAGTTTTAAGCTCCCCATCTTTTCCACTATAAACAACTTCTCCCGCTTCTCCATAGATATCCAAAACCTCTTTTTCTGTGTTATATACAGCACGGTCTCCAAGTAATTTTCCCATAGCCTCAGATTTTAGCTCTACACTTCCAGAAATAGTTAGCTCTTTTGTAGATGGGCTGTAGATTCCGTTATCTCCTGAAAAATAATGGATTCCATTGTCTCCGGTTATCTTTCCATTTATATAGATAAGATCTGAATTTTGCTTTTTTTCAATATTTTCCATCTTTATCTTATAACCGTTTGCTAAAATCTCAACATTTTGACTCAGTAACATCGTATCCATCTCTTGATTATACTGAAATTTTTCAGCTGAGAGAGTTCCACTTCCATAATATACCTTATAAGGAAGATCACTTTCTACAATCTTATCTTTTAGGTTATAATTTAACTGCTGGAAATCTCCACTTAAACTCTCTTTAAATTGCTCGCCTAGATTTTTTCCCAAAAGTTTTAAATTTTCTTTTAAGACGGCTGTTTTTGTAGCATCATCATAGTCAGCCATCTCACCAGTTATTTTAATTTTCTCATTTTCTAAAACCACATTTTTTCTTAGCTCAATATAGCTCATCTTACTATCTGTCTTAAAATTATCTCCTGAAATTGAAAATTTCAGATCTTTATTGGTTGCTGAAACTGGTTTTTTTGATACTAGTTCATCTTTTATCTTGTCGTAATCTATCTCTTCGGCACTGAATTTCCAACCGTTTAAACTTTCTCCTAAGATATTTGATTTTAACGCCAAATTTCTAGCAGAATCTAAAAAAGCATTATCTCCAGAGAGGATCATATCTTTTAAAAAAGCTTTTGCTCCTTCAAATTTGTTTTCATTTTTACCCACATAATCTATCTGTTTTTTGGCATCTATCTTAAATCCATCACCTTGATATTTTACATCTTTTGTCTCAACAACATTTTCTGCTTTTCCTACACCTGTTTCATCACTATAGTAGTTGAAATAACCCAAAACTAAAACAGCTGCTCCACCAACAATATAGAGTTTTTTTCTATCCATTGTTTTCTCTCCTAAACTGAATTTTTTTAACCTAAAATATTTTTTAGTTCATTCAATTTCATAAAAGCCTCCATAGGAGTCAGTGAATTGATATCTAATTCACCTATTTTGGCTAAGACTATCTCTTCAGCTTTCTCAAGCTCTCTATCGGCATCACGCTTTATCACCTTTTCACACTCTCTATCTTCTGGTTCTTCAAACGAGCTTGCACCAAAAAGATTTAACTGCTCCATACCTGTTTTTATCTCTATTATCTCTCTTTGATTTTCAAGAATATTAAGTATCTCTTTTGATCTTTTAAGAAGCTCTTTTGGAAGACCAGCAAGACGTGCTACCTCTATACCGTAGGATTTATCAGCTCCACCTTTTACAATCTTTCTTAGAAAAACTATCTCTTTTTCCTCTTTTACCTCTATCCTAAAGTTTACTACACCTTTTAGCTCTTTCTCAAGTTGAGTCATCTCGTGATAGTGTGTTGCAAAAATAGTTTTAGCACCTATCTTATCATGGATATATTCTGTAATCGATGTGGCTATTGAAATTCCATCAAAAGTTGATGTTCCACGACCTATCTCATCTAATATTATAAATGAATTTTTAGTTGCTGAATTTAAAATATTTGCCATCTCACTCATTTCTAACATAAAAGTTGATTGCCCAGTGAGAAGATCATCTGAAGCTCCAATTCTTGTGAATATCTTATCTGTTAAAGGGATGTTTCCATAATCTGCTGGAATATAGCATCCGATATGAGCCATCACAAGTATTAGGGCACACTGCTTCATATAAGTTGATTTACCAGACATATTTGGACCAGTTAAAACTATTATATTTTCTTTTTCATCTAAAAATAGATCGTTTTTCACAAACTCAGATTTTTTTATAAGAGCTTCTACAACAGGGTGTCTTCCTCCGATTATCTGAAGCTCGAATCCCGAACCTATCTCTGGCTTAACATAGTTATTTTTAATAGCTATCTCTGCAAATGAAGTTATTACATCTAAATACGAGAGTTTCGTTGCTAGATGTTGAAGATTTTCTTGATAAGATTTAATAGCCGATGTCAACTCTTTAAATATCGAATATTCTCTGGCTTCTATACGCTCTTTGGCATGAAGAACTTTTTCCTCATAATCTTTAAGGTCTGGAACTATATATCTCTCTGCATTTGAAAGTGTCTGCTTTCTAATGTAATCTGCTGGAACTAAATCTCTATTTGAGTTTGTAATCTCTATAAAATAACCAAAAACCTTATTGAACTTTATCTTAAGAGTTTTTATACCTGTACGCTCTCTCTCACGATTTTCAATAGAGAGTATTCTATCCTTTCCGTTTGTAGAGATATCATGCAGTTCATCTAAATCAGATGCCACACCTCTTTTTATTATTCCGCCCTCACGGATAGAAAACGGTGGATCTTCAACTATAATAGAATCTATCATGTAGTATATTCCTTTACAGTTTTCAACATCTATACTGAATAAAGAGTTTCCATCTAGCAATTCAGAAATTTCAACAGCTGTCTTAAGTGATTTTTTAAGAGCCACTATATCCTTTCCGTTTTCTGTTCCCATTACCATTTTCCCAAGTATTCTCTCTACATCATATATATTTTTAAGTTTCTCTAAAATTTCCTCTCTTAAAAGTGGATTTTTTATAAAAAACTCAACATGATTTTGTCTTGTCACTATCTCATCTCTATTTTTAAGAGGGTTTTTTATTATTTTCTTTAATGATCTGCTTCCCATAGATGTTTTACATCTGTCTAAAACCCAAAAAAGAGTTCCATATGAACTTCTGTCACGACTATTTTCAACTATCTCTAAATTTTTCTGCGTTGTATAATTAAGCTCAACTATCTCTTCAGAGTTTTGATACTCTATCTTTCCAATAGGAAGATCTCTTCCTTTTTGCTGTTCAAGAGCATATTTAAGAGTTAATGCTGATGCATAGATTGCAAACTCTCTTTTTCTTAAGTTAAAACTTTCAAGAGAGACAACACCTAAAAATTTCTGTAGATACTCCTCAGCTCTTTTGGGAGCATCTATCTCTCTTAAAGCTATATTTCCATAGACTGTATTATTTTTTAGAATTTTTTTAACTATCTCTAAGCTTTTGCTATCGGTAACTATCTCTTTTGGTGATATTTTATTTATCTCACCCATAAGAGATACCAGTTTTACCTCACTTGCCAGAAACTCTCCAGTTGTTATATCCATATAACTTATACCTACATCTTCATCATGGATTTTTATACCCATAAGGTAATTGTTGCTTTTCTCATCAAGGTAATCTGTATCTATAACTGTTCCCGGCGTAACAACTCTTACAACCTTTCTCTCAACTATCCCAACAGCATCTTTCGGATCTTGAACCTGCTCACAGATAGCAACACTATAACCTTTTTCAATCAATCTTGCTATATATGAAGCTGACGAATGGTAGGGTATTCCAGCCATCGGAATCTCTTGACCTTTCTCACGGTTTCGGCTAGTTAGTGTTAATCCAAGCTCTCTTGATACTATCTCGGCATCTTTGAAAAACATCTCATAAAAATCACCCAAACGAAAAAAAAGTACAGCATCTTGATACTCAGCTTTTATACCTTTATATTGAGCCATTAACGGTGTATCTTTTTTACTCAATTACTCCACCCTCTCTTTTGCGAACTCTAAAATTTCGATCATCTCATCATAGGAGATAGCATGGTTTATAGCATTTTTCAGATCGGTTGCATATTTCAAACCTTTTACATACCAGCAAAGATGTTTTCTAAGTTCAAATGTAAAACTCTTTTCAGGGTTATTTTCTTTTGCCATTCTAACATGCTCTAGTGCAGTTTCCATTCTTTCTTGAACTGTCACAGTAGTTTTTACCTCTCCAAATTCTAAAATTTCACGGATTTCACGGATTAACCATGGGTTTCCACATATTCCACGAGCCAACATAATCCCATCTACACCTGAGAGATTTATCCTCTCCACAGCATCTTCGGCAGTAAAAATATCTCCGTTTCCTATAACAGGGATAGATACTGCTTCTTTTACCTCACGAATCAGATTCCAATCAGCTTTACCAGTGTATAACTGCTCTTTTGTTCTTCCGTGAACTGTTATATGTGTGCATCCAACCTCTTCAGCTATTCGAGCTATCTCGATATGTCTTTTCTCACCTTTTGAACCAACTCTTATCTTAACAGAGATAGTTGTTTCCGGTTTTAACTCTCGACGCATAGCAAGAAGTATCTCACGAATATGCTCTGGATTATCGAGTAATGCTGCTCCGTAACCATTTTTAGTTATCTTCGGCATAGGACATCCCGAATTGAGATCTATATGCTTAACTCCTATAGATTCTATATACTTTGCACTATAAACTATCTTATCTATATCGTTTCCAAAAATCTGCACAGCATCTCCTGGACGTATCTTTAACAGTTGGTTTAATGTCTTATCATTTTTCATCTCCAGTGCATTTATGCTTACCATCTCTGTAAACATAAGGTCTGGGTTGTATTTAGAGAGTATTCCTCTAAATGTGTAATCTGTTACTCCTGCCATCGGAGCTATATATATCTTCATCTTCTTAGCCTCCATACTGGGATAATATCTTCAAATTCTAACATATTTTGTGGATTTTTTCAACGGAATGGTTTCACAACTTTTTTTCGATTTTACAATCTTTTTTTTGTTGACAACTTTTAATGGGTATGATATACTTATTTGTAATTGCGCATGGATAAGGTCGTCAGCAACCCTATTCAGCGATTTAATTTTATTTTTACTTATATACTCGGAGGTGTTAAAATGTACGCAGTTATTAAAACTGGTGGTAAACAGTACAAAGTTACAGTAGGTGAGGTATTAAGAGTTGAGAAGCTAAATGCTGAAGTTAACGGAACTGTTGAGTTAAACGAGGTTCTTTTAGTATCTAATAACGGAGAGGTTCAAGTTGGAACTCCTGTTGTTGCAGGTGCTAAAGTTGTAGCTACAGTTGTTGCTCAAGTTAAAGGTGACAAAGTTGTTAACTTCAAATACAAGCCAAAAACTGGATACCATAGAAAGAAAGGTCACAGACAATTACTGACTGAGATCAAAATCGAAGCTATAAACGCTTAATCGATTAATTTTATGATTACAATTGAAATTTCAAAAAAAAATGGTAGTATCGTGAGATATAGAGCTACCGGTCATGCGGGATATTCCAACCATGGTGAAGACATTGTCTGTGCTGCGGCTTCTACTATTCTTCAATTTCCAATAGCAGGAATTACTGAGATCTTAGAAATTATTCCAAGATTTGAGCTTGTTGATGGTAATATTGAAGCAGATCTTAGAGGGGTGGATTATCGTGGTAAAGATAGCGAAATAAATATCCTACTAAACAGTATGGCTCTTATGTTAAGAGAATTAACAAAAGAATATCCAAAATACTTAAAGCTTGTAGAGAAGGAGGACAAATAAATGTTATTTACTTTAAATATACAACTGTTAGCTAAGAAAAAAGGACAAGGTTCTGTTAAGAACGGAAGAGATTCTAACCCTAAGTACCTTGGTGTTAAGAAATATGATGGTGAGTGTGTATTAGCTGGAAACATCATAGTTAGACAGAGAGGAACTCAGTTCATGCCTGGTAACAACATGGGAATGGGTAAAGATCATACTCTTTTCGCTCTAATCGACGGATACATCAAGTTCGAAAGACATGGAAAAGACAAAAAGCAAGTTTCAGTTTACGTAGAGAAAGCTGCAAACTAATCGAAAGACGGGAAACCGTCTTTTTTTTATTTCTTCAAACTTTTAAAGGTTTTTTTTTTACTTCACCGTATATGTTTGTAGAAAAAACATTTTTTACGAGCAAAATATCGGGAGGTTTAAAATGAGTATAACTAGTATAAAAGGTGAAGAGAGATTACAAAATCTAGAAGCAAGATTAGGAGAGCTAAAAATTGAGTATGCTGAAGCTGTTCAATCTTTAGAATCGAAAAAAGAAGCTATCTATCTTAAAAAATCAAAAGAGCTTGATAAACTTATAAAAGATGTAGAAGATGAGATAAACGAAATGGTTATGAGATAATGGAAAAAAGAGGAGAGCGAACTCTCCTTTTTTTATTATGATCTATTTCCACAACATTTCTTATACTTTTTTCCACTTCCACATGTGCATGGATCATTTCTTCCAACTTTTTCAGACTGTCTTTGAAGATTCCCAGCTATAAACTGATCCACAAGTGGAGTTTCCTCTTCAAAAATAAGTTTAGGAAGAAGCTCTACATGTTCTGAGATTCTTTTTATCCCCACATAAACTTGGAATATATTCTTCTCTAGAAACTCTCCACTACTATTTTTTCTCCACATCTCTAGATTTTTTGATGTGATTATATCTTGCTCGGTTTCTAAATTAGGAAGCTCTTTTTCTATTATTTTTTTCATATCTTTTAAACCTTGAACAGAAGATGTTAGAGCCACTACCATTCTAAGACCTATTGGAAGCTCTCTGTTTAGAAGAAGGTCTTTTAGATATCCAACTCCCTCATCTCTAAATTTTGCATTTTTAGAGATAACCGCAATAGTTTCTATTGCAACTGCAACTTTCTCTGCTGAATCTAAATTTTCTATTACATACTTG
>JBOFTG010000135.1:0-10369 GCA_051651945.1 Fusobacteriaceae bacterium
CTGAATATAGCATCTAAAGAAAACCATGGAACTGATATAGATGGAGAGAAAGGTCCACAACTTCCGTTAGAGATAGAGTGCATACCTAACGGGATAAAAATAATATATTAAAAGTAAAAACCGGTGTCCCAAACTAGACCCGGTTTTTTGTTGGATTATTTAGCTACATTTCCAGCTACATTAAGTACATCCCATGTTCTTGCAAAAGGAGGAGCATAACATAGATCAAGCATTCCTAGCTCATCTACTGTCATTTTAGAATAGATTGCAGTAGCTACTACATCAACTCTTAAAACAGCTCCTTTTTTACCAATAATCTGCCCTCCAAGAATCTGACGAGTCTCGGCATGATAGATTAATTTTACGAAAATATCGTGTTGACCAGGGTAGTAATTTGTCTGATTTTTATCTTTTATAAATACTGTCTTGTATTTTATGTTACATCTTTTTGCCTCTTCTTCAGAGATTCCAGTTCTACCAGCTTCAAGATTCATAACTTTTACACAAGCTGAAGCAAGAGTACCTTTAAAAGTAGTTTGAACACCAGCTAAGTTTTCTCCTACTATTCTTCCGATTTTATTGGCAGTTGTAGCAAGTGGAATATAAACATTTTCCTCTCTAACTGTGTGATAAACAGTTGCACAATCTCCTGCTGAATAGATTGAATCTATCGAAGTTTTTCCATGCTCATCAATGACAAGGGCACCATTGGATAACATCTCTATTCCTGAATCTTTTAAAAATGATGTATTTGGTCTTACGCCAGTAGCGATAATAACAAGATCAGCAGGATATTCACCTTTATCTGTTTTTACAGATGAAATTTTACCATCTTTTCCGATAAATTCAGTTACAGTTTCTTCTAAATGCAGACTAAGATCTTTATGTGATCTAATTTCCTCTTCCATAATATCTGTTATTTCTGAATCGAAACTTTCAGGAATAACTCTAGGAGCCAGTTGAATAACTCTTATACTTTTCTTTTTTAAATGGTGCATAGCTTCAGCAGTTTCAAGACCGATATACCCTGCTCCAATTATTACTATATTTTGAATAGAATCGTTAAGAGCTATATTTTTAACAGTTATACCGTCTATATATTCTTTAAGAGTAGATACATTTTCTAAAGCTACATTTTTAATTGGAGGTATTATAGCATGTGCACCAGTGGCTATCATAAGTTTATCGTAGCTATCTTGAAAAACCGCTCCATTCTCTAAATTTTTTATTTTTAAAGTTTTGTTCACCGTATCAACAGAGATAACCTCGTGTTTTATTCTGATATCCATCCCAGCTTCAATAAATTTTTGAACAGGTCTAGCAATCATATTGTCAGGAGATGAGAAAAAATCTCCTACAAAATATGGCAATCCACAAGCTCCCCAAGAAACAATATCAGTTTTCTCATAGATTGTAATTTTTGCATCTTTATTCATTCTACCAGCTTTAGCAGCAGCACTCATTCCAGCAGCTACTCCACCAATTATAACTATCTTCATAAATTTACCTTCCTTTTTAATTTGGATATTAAGTAATAAGTAATAAGTAAATTATACTATAAAAATAAAAAAATCACAAATAGGGAATCGTAGAATTAATCTTGATCCAATGGAGCAATTTTTTCTGCGGAATAGACAGTTGTATCCATGTCTCCGATGATTTTTGAAGTTATAACTCCAGCTGTCATAGAGCCACTAACATTAAGAGCAGTTCTACCCATGTCGATAAGTGGTTCAATAGCTATTAGCAATCCAACAAGCCCAACAGGGAGATCCATAGATGCGAGGACTATAAGAGCTGCAAAAGTTGCTCCACCTCCAACACCTGCAACACCGAAAGATGAGATTGCAATTATGACAACAAGTTGAATTATAAATGCTGGATTAAGAGGATTTATTCCAACAGTAGGAGCAATCATAAATGCAAGCATAGCAGGATATATTGCAGCACAACCATTTTGTCCAATTGAAGACCCAAAGGAAGCGGAAAGATTAGCTACCCCTTCAGAAACACCCATATCTTTAACTTGAGCTTCAACATTGAGTGGAATAGATCCAGCACTTGTTCTTGAAGTAAATGCAAAAGTTAAAACTGGTAGAGATTTTTGAACATATCTTATCGGATTAAGACCAGTAAGAGTAATTAAAATAAGGTGCACAAGAAACATAAGAATAATGGCAACATATGAAGCTATTACAAATTTTCCAAGTTTTAAAATTTCAGATACATTTGATGTTGCGATAACTCTTGTCATAAGTGCCAAAACACCAAATGGTGTAAGTCTAAGAACTAAAGTAACTATTCTCATAACTACATCATGAATAGCGTTTACCATATCTTTAAAAAGTTCAAAAGATTTTGCTTTTTTCTTTGCAATACCAAGAGCAGATATCCCTGTAAATCCAGAGAAGATTACGACTGCTATTGTAGATGAAGATCTGGCACCTGTCATATCCAAGAAAGGATTATCAGGAATCAACTCGACAAATTTAGATACAAAAGATGCAGCTGTAGCTTCTCCGGCTCTTCCTTCGAGATATGCAGCTCTTGCAGCTTCTTTAGCACCAAGCTCAAGACCTTCGGCAGTAAGTCCGAATCCAGCTGAAGTGAAGTATCCGATAAGTGCTGCTATAACAGAGGTTCCAACAAGGATACCAATAATCATCCCGCCCATCTTACCAAGAGATTTTCCATCTTTTAAATTGATGATAGAAGATGTGATAGAGACCATGATAAGAGGCATAACTATCATTTTTAAAAGTCTAACATAACCGGCACCAACGACGTTTATATAAACCATAGAATCTTTGACGATAGAGCTTTCAGATCCATAAACTAGTTGAAGAGCCACTCCAAAAACAATAGCCATACCCAGAGATGTAAAAACCCTCTTTGAAAAAGAGATAAATTTTTTCTGCATACTATACAGTATACCTATAAGAGTAACCATGATTAAAACATTGATAAATATTAACAATTTTTATTCCTCCTTTTATAATAAAATATTTTAGTATAAAATTATAACATGGAATAAAAATAAAATAAAGTGTAATTTAAAAGGACGATTTGAACTACTTTTCAGTTTTGTTTATCATGATTTCAAGTATCATTTTATCTGTTTCGCTCATAGCATCTCTTCCGATAGCACAAGCATCTCTTATTGTATCTTCAATAGATTCAGATATTATACCCTCATCAGATCCGATGATTATTCCATCTTTTGCAAGTAAAGCACCTTGTATTCCAGCACTTACTCCAGTGGCTATTTTTAGAGAGCATCCAGGTTTAGCACCATCACAGAACATCCCTGTTATATTTCCAAGAATATTTTTAATTGTTCCTTCAAGTTCAGGTAGTTTTCCACCAAGAAGATAACTTATACCACAGCTTGAACCAGTTGAAGCTAAAACACATCCACAAAGAGCTGAAAGTCTTCCAAGGTGACTTTTCATATGAATAGCTATAAGTTCACTTAGTGCAAGAGCTCTTAATAGTTCCTCATGGTTAGAATTTAATTTTTTAGCAGCAGCAATAACAGGAACAGAAGCTGTAAGTCCTTGATTTCCAGAACCTGAATTTGTCATTACAGGAAGAGTAGAACCGGCCATTCTAGCATCTGAAGCAGCAGCGGTCATAGCTATAGAGTAAGTTTCAAGAGTATCTCCAACCATACCAGAGTTTATATTGTTAAGTCTTGTTCTTCCAACTTGAAGTCCCCAAGGATTTTTGATACCCTCTTCAGCTATAGCACCATTAACCTCTATAACTTTATTTAAAAATTCCAACTCGTTAATATCTACATGTTCAGCAAAATCAAAGATACTTGCAACAGTTATAAAAGATTTATCTTCAGTTTTAACAGTAGGAGCACATGTGATATTTTCAACAGCTTCATCACAGTTAGCTTTAAAGAAAATTTCTCCATTTTTTTCAATCAGAGTGATAGCTGTATGGAAATCTTTTATCTCAACAGATGCCCATTTGTCATCTTTTATAACCTTTGCTTTTATGTAAAGTTTATTTGGAACTTTAGCTATTTCTAGTGATATAAAGTTAGGGTTTTCTATTAATCTTTTAGCCTCTTCAACTTTATCTTTTGGTATATCTGTTAAAACCTCAAGTTTTCTAGATGAGTCACCAGCAACTATTCCAACGGCTGTGGCTATATTGGAACCTTTCATTCCAGTTCCAGGAATTCCAACACCCATAGCATTTTTTATTATATTTCCAGAAAGTGTTAACTCAACTTTTTCTGGCATCTCTCCTAAAACTTCTCTTGCCTTTGCAGCAGCATAAGCTATAGCTGTTGGTTCAGTACATCCCAGAGCTGGTACAACCTCTTTTTTTAAAAGACTGACGAATTGATCGTAATTTTTCATTTTTCCTCCCAAATTTTTAAAAATGTATATGAAATATTGTAACATTTTATAGATGAGTAGTCAATAAAGTGTAATATAGAAAAAAATAATGAACTATAATTTAACATTTTAAAAAAGTAATGATTATTTTCTTTGTAAAGAGATAGAAATTGATGTATAATTCAAAATATAAGATATTTAAGAATATAGATAAAAAATAAAGAGAGGAAGTTTTATTATGAAAACATATTATTTTGACAACTCAGCAACGAGTAATCCTAAACCTCAAGAGGTTTACGAAGCTGTAAATTATGCTATGAGAGAGTTAAATAGCAATCCAGGAAGAGGAGGTCATAGGTTAGCTGTGAAAAGTGCCATGGAAATTTATAGAGTAAGAGAGAAAATGGCGAAATTTTTCAATCAAAAAAATCCTCTTCAAGTGGCATTTACAAATAATTCAACGACAGCTTTAAATATGGCTATATTTGGAATTTTAGAAGAGGGAGATGCTGTTATTACTACATCACAAGAACATAACTCAACATTGAGACCAGTATATACTCTTAAAAAAGAGCGGGGGATAAATGTAATTTTAGTTGAAGATGATAATCCAGAAGACAAAATTATAGAGATAATAAAAAAAGAAAAGATAAAAATGGTGGCACTAAACCATATGTCTAATGTCACTGGTAAAACAATTGATATAGGTAAAATAGGAAAAGTGACAAGAGAAAATGGAGTTATACTTGTAGTTGATGCATCGCAAAGTGCTGGAATGATAGAGGTAGACATGGAAAAGATGTTTATAGATGTTCTCTGTTTAACTGGTCACAAATCACTTTTTGGAATACAGGGAATAGGAGCAATAATCCCTAGAGAGGGGGTAGATATAAAATCTCTATTAGTTGGAGGGACAGGATCACACTCAAGAGTACTGCTTCAACCTGAAGAGATGCCCGAGCACTTAGAAGCGGGAACAGTAAACACTCCAGGGATAATCTCACTTGGAGCAGGTATAGATTTTATAAATAAGGTTGGTATAAAAAACATTCAAAAGCATGAGCAGATACTTAAGAATAAATTCATTCAAGGTATAAAAGAGTTAGATATTAAAAATATGGTTGAAATATATAGTTCATATGCAGAAAATGATGGCCCAGTTGTATCTCTTAATATTAAAGGGATAGCATCATCTGATCTTTCAGCACTTTTAGATGAGGAATTTGCAATTATAACTCGTTCAGGACTTCATTGTGCTCCACTTGTACATCAAAAAAATAATACAACAGAGAGAGGCATGGTAAGATTTTCTTTTGGTTATTTTAATACTGAAGAAGAGATTAAGTATGCGTTAGAGGCGATAAGAGAGATAATAAACTCTTTGAATAGTTGATATTTATAAAAAGCCTTTTTCATTCGTAAAATATCATGGTATAAACTAATATTAAAAAAATTTAAAATCAAATAGATGGAGGATGTAGTTATGGATATCAGAGAAAATATGTTAAAGGAATATTTAGCTTTAAAACCTGAATTAATTGAAAGTATCAAAGAAATTGTTGCGATTCCGAGTGTTTTAGATGAAGAAGCTAAAGATACGCCTTTTGGAAAAGAGATTGACAGATGTTTGGATAAGACTTTGGAATTGTGTGAAAGATTAGGTTTTAAAATCTACAAAGATCCAAAGGGATATTATGGTTATGCTGAGATGGGAGAAGGAGCTGAGATGATAGGTATATTGGGTCATCTTGATGTTGTTCCAGCTGGAGATATTGAGAAATGGAATTCAGATCCATACAAAGTTTTAGAGTCTGATAATAAACTTTTTGGTAGAGGAACTCAAGATGATAAGGGTCCAACTTTAATAGCCCTATATTCAGCAAAAGCTATTATGAATTCAGAGCTGAAACTAGGTAAGAGAGTAAGATTTATTTTTGGAACTGATGAGGAAAATCTATGGAGATGTATAAATAGATATATGGAGTTAGAAGAAAAACCATCTATGGGATTTACTCCTGATTCTAAATTTCCAATGATATATGCTGAAAAAGGTTTACTTCAGTTTAACTTTATAGGAGCTGGAGAATCTATAACTTTAAAGGGTGGAGCAGCATATAATGCAGTTCCGGATATATTTGCATATGAAACTAAAGATATGGAAGAACTTAAGAAGCAATTGGAACTGAATAATTCTAAATTTGAGATATCTGGAGATAAGGTAACTGTATATGGGAAATCTGTTCATGCAGCAGTAGGAGAAGATGGAGTTAATGCCATAAAACATCTTATGCTTGCTCTAGAGGGAACAGGAGTTAGCACTCAATCTTTAAGATTTGTTGCAGATGAAATCGGAAATGACCCATATGCCGAGAAGGTATTTGGAAAGTTAGAAGATGAGGCTTCAGGAAAACTTAAATTCAATTTAGGGAAGGTAGATATAAACTCTGAAAAATCTACTTTAGGAATCGATATAAGAATACCAGTTACTATATCAAAAGAGTTTATAGTTGAGCTGGCTCAAAAAATTGGTGAAAAGTATGGTTTTAGATATGAAGAGAGAGATTTCTTAAGATCTTTATATGTTCCGTTGGATCATTTCCTTATTAAAACTTTGAGAAAAGTTTATGAAGAGGAAACAGATTTTGATTCAACACCTATCTCTTCAGGAGGAGCAACATATGCTAGATCAATGGATAATTGTGTAGCGTTTGGAGCTGTTTTCCCAGATGGTAAAAAAACAGAGCATCAACCAAACGAATATTTATCGATAAAAGATATGGATAGAGCTTTCGTAATTTATGCAAAAGCAATTTATGAACTTGCAAAATAAAATTTAAAACAAAAGGGGAGAAAAAATGTCAGAAAACAAGAAAAAATTTACTATGCCAAGTGCATACACTATACTTTTTGCACTTATAGGTATAGTTGCTGTATTAACTTGGATTGTACCAGCTGGTGTCTATAGTTATGTTGATCCAAATGCATCTAAACTTGTACCTGTTCCAGGGACTTATCAACCAACAGCTAGCAATCCACAAGGTCTTTGGGAGATTATATCTGCACCGATAAAAGGGTTTGGAGAAGCTCAAGATATCGCATTGTTTGTGCTTGTTATTGGTGGTTTTTTAGGTGTAGTTATGAAAACTGGTGCTATTGATGCCGGGGTAGCTGCTCTTATCAAAAAATTTAAGGGAAGAGAGACTCTGCTTATTCCTATAATGATGTCTATTTTTGCACTTGGTGGAACATCTTTTGGACTTGCAGAGGAGACTGTGGCTTTTTATGTTATCTTAACTCCTGTAATGCTTGCAGCTGGTTTTGATACTATAACTACTATGGGAACTATACTTTTTGGATCGGGATTAGGTTGTCTGAATTCGACAGTTAATCCATTTGCAACAGGTGTAGCTTCAGGTTTTGCTGGAATCTCAATAGGAGATGGAATATTTTTAAGAGCAAGTATGTTGGTTATTCAAGTTGCAATTGTAAGCTGGATGCTTATGAATTATGCTAAAAAAGTTAAAGCAGATCCATCTAAATCTGTAGTGTATGAAACTAGAGAAGCTGACCTTGAACATTTTTTAGGATCTGAAGCTGAAAGTGGAGTTTATCCAGAACTTACAAAAGAGAGAAAGAGAGTACTTTTCTTTTTTGGAATCTCTTTTATAATTATGATTATGGGAGTTATCCCATGGGCTTATAAATTTAATGTAACAATATTTGAGGATATAACTAACTGGGTTACATCTCTTCCTGTAATAGGAGCTTTCTTAGGTAAAGTGGTTCCGCTTGGAGATTGGTGGTTCGGAGAGATGACTATGCTGTTTATGGTTATGAGTGTGATTATAGGATTATCTTCTGGAATGAGTGAAAAAGAATTAATATCAACATTTGTAGCAGGAGCTAGAGATCTTCTTGGTGTAGCTCTTATAGTTGGAGTTTCAAGAGGTATTACAATAGTTATGAATGCTGGTGGAATGACAGCTACTGTTTTAAGTCTTGGAGAAAAAACTCTATCTGGTCTAGGAAAGATACCGTTTATAATATTAACTTATCTTTTCTACATGCCAATGGGTCTTCTAATTCCATCGACATCAGGATTAGCAACTCTTACAATGCCAATACTTGCACCACTTGCAGGATTTGCAGAAGTTCCTAAGTCTGTTGTTGTTACAGCTTATCAGTCAGCTTCTGGAATAATGAATCTTGTTACTCCAGCCTCAGCTGTTGTAATGGGAGGTCTTGCGATAGTAAGAGTAAATTATGTTACTTGGATAAAGTTCGCTTCTAAGTTTATGGCGGTAATATTTGTAACGACTTGTATCGGACTTATAGTAGGGGTATTGTTCTAAAATATAATAAAAAGGAATGGATGAAGATTTAGGTCAGATTCCATTCTTTTTTAATCACAAAATTTGGAGGGAGTTATGGAGATAAAAACAATAAGAGATAATGCAAGAGAGAGAATGAAAGGTTACTGTGCTCTATGTAGGGAGTGTAATGGAGTTTGGTGTGCAGGAAAAGTTCCGGGTATGGGTGGAACGGGAAGCGGAGATTCATTCAAGAGAAATTATGAGCAGTTAAAAAAATATAAACTGGTAATGAAGACGATTCATGGAGTAAAAGAGCCTAAACTTAACATCAATTTTCTAGGAGAAGAGATTAGTTTTCCAGTTATAGGAGCACCAATAACTGGGGCTAGTTATAATATGGGAGGTTATTTAGGGGAGCGTGAATACTGTGAATATATTACAGAGGGTTCGTTAGAAGCTGGAACAATAGCTATGCTTGGTGATGCAGCTGATTTGACAGCTTATGAACATGGTATAAATATGATAAAAAAAGTTGGTGGAAAAGCAATTCCAATAATAAAACCTAGAGAAAATATTGAGATAATAAAGAAAATAAGAATGGCTGAAAAAGCGGGAGCTTTTGCAGTAGGTATAGATATAGATGGTGCAGGGCTTATAACTATGGGACTTTATGGGCAACCAGTATCGCCTAAAACATTTGAAGAGCTAAAAGAGTTAGTTAGTTCTACAAAACTTCCATTTATAGTGAAAGGGATAATGTGTGTAGAGGATGCTCTATTGTGTGCTGATGCGGGAGTTTCAACTATAGTTGTTTCTAACCATGGTGGAAGAGTTTTAAATGAGAGTCTATCGACTGTAGAGGTTTTAGAAGAGATTGTGGAAGCTGTAGGAGACAAAATGACGGTTCTTGTAGATGGTTCTATTCGTGAGGGTGTGGATATTCTTAAATGTTTAGCTCTTGGAGCAAAAGCTGTACTTTTAGGAAGACCTTTAATCTGGGGAGCAATTGGTGGTGAGAGAGAGGGTGTAAAAGATATCTATAATAATTTGAAAAATCAATTGATACAAAGCATGCTTTTAACAGGCACAGCAGATGTCAAAAATGTAGATAAAAAAATAATAAAAAAAATATAAAAAAAATTTTTAAAAAAATGTTGACGGAATGATGAAATTATGGTATTATTATTCTTGTCTGCGGGAATAGCTCAGTTGGTAGAGCGTCAGCCTTCCAAGCTGAATGTCGCCAGTTCGAACCTGGTTTCCCGCTCCAAACTTTGCCCCGTTCGTTCAGTGGTAAGGACAACAGATTTTCACTCTGTAAACAGGGGTTCAATTCCCCTACGGGGTACCACTTTTGGGGATATAGCTCAGTTGGGAGAGCAACGCACTTGCACTGCGTAGGTCAGCGGTTCGACTCCGCTTATCTCCACCATTGCCTAGATAGCTCAGTTGGCTAGAGCACCCGGTTCATACCCGGGCGGTCGAAGGTTCGAATCCTTTTCTAGGCACCATTTGAAACTCAAACACCTTTCAGGTGTTTTTTTTCTTTTTAAGAGGAAAAATCTCGAGTAAAGCTAATATAATTTTATCGAATTGGTTATATAAGCTGGAGGTTTTATTGTGATAGCAGAAAGAGAGATAAAAAAATATCAGATCTTAGAAAAACTTCACTGGCATCTTTATATGGGGTTTTCAAAA